>JAGWAH010000122.1 GCA_021296515.1 Acidobacteriota bacterium
TGTTCCGCATCCCGACCCCGCACGCCATCCCCTACGGCGTGGTGGCCGACCGCAACGACAACATCTGGATCGCGCTGTGGAGCGGCGGCAAGATCGTCAAGTTCGATACCTCCAACAACTCGTGGACCGAGTTCACGGCGCCCACCTACCCGGGGCACACGCGGCGCCTGAACGTCGATTCGCAGAACAACATCTGGTGGGGCATCTACTCGGCCGGCAAGCGGGACGGCAAGCTGGTCAAGCTGGATCAGTCCACGGGCAAGATGACCGAGTGGACGATCCCGCAGCAGAACGCGGAGCCGTACGACGTGGCCGCCGACCCGGAGGACAACATCTGGGCCCCCGACGTCGGCCAGCGGACCGATGGCGAGTACGGCGCCACGTTGTGGAGGTTCAATCCGCGCACCGAGGAGTTCACGTTCTATCCGAAACCGCAGCGGCACGCCGACTCGCCCAAGATCCAGATCACGCGGGACGGCGCCGTCTGGTACTCGCCGCGCGGCAGCCGCGAGGCGCCCGCCTTCGGCATGGACGAGATCGACGACCTGGGCGCCTACTACACGTACGGGCCGCCCGGGTACCCGTTCCCGGGGCCGTCCACCGAGACCAACTCCGGCGGGCAGTAGCATCGAGACCCGCGCGCAGCGGCGTAATGGGTGGGGAGAGCATGACGCTCTCCCCACTTCTATTGTGGCGTCGCACGGATCAGGGACCGCGCCTTACGCCGCCGGCGTGGCGCCGCCGACGGCGCTGACGCCCCCGGTCGGGTCGCGCAGCGTCCGGCCGCCACAGAGAACAGGAGCACTACATGTCGACACGGATAACCCGGTGTGTCTGGAACGGTCTGGCCGTTGTCGCCATCCTCCTCGTCACAGGGGCCGCCGCGGCGCAACAGGGCGCTCGGGACGGCGAGTGGCGGTACTACGGCGCGGATTCGGGCAGCACGAAGTACTCGACGCTCGATCAGATCGACCGCGACAACGTCGCCGACCTGCAGATCGCGTGGCGCTGGCGAACGGACAACTTCGGCCCCCGCGTCGACTTCAACTACCAGGCGACGCCGCTGATGGTCGGCGGGGTGCTCTACACCTCCGCCGGCTGGCGGCGCAACGTCGTGGCCATCGACGGCGCCACCGGCGAGACGCTGTGGATGTACCGCCTCGACGAGGGCGAGCGCGGCGACGTCTCGCCGGTCCGGGCGAGCTCGGGCCGCGGGGTGGCGTACTGGACGGACGGGCAAGACGACGAGCGGATCATCCACGTCACGCGGGGGTACCGCCTCGTGGCCCTGGACGCCGCGACCGGATTGCCGGTTCCCACCTTCGGCGAGCAGGGCGCCGTCGATCTGTTCCAGGGGATCAACGACGGAACCGACCGCCCGCCGGTCGAGCCCGGCCAGATCGGGCTGAACTCGCCGGCCCTGGTCGTCGGCGACGTGATCGTGGTCGGGGCGGCGCTGCGCGCCACCGCGCCTGCGCCCGAGTTCACGGCCGGGTTCGTCCGCGGGTTCGATGCGCGCACCGGCGAGCAGTTGTGGATCTTCCACACCATCCCTCAGCCGGGCGAGTTCGGCAACGACACCTGGGAGAACGACTCCTGGCGCTACAGCGGCAACACCGGCGTGTGGGCCCCGATGTCGGCCGATCCCGAGCTCGGCTACGTGTACCTGCCGGTCGAAACCCCCACCAACGACCTCTACGGCGGGCATCGGCCCGGCGACAACCTGTTCGCCGAGAGCCTGGTGTGCCTGGACGCGCGGACCGGCGAGCGGGTCTGGCACTACCAGCTCATCCACCACGGCATCTGGGACTACGACATCCCGACCCCGCCCGCGCTGGTCGACATCACCGTGGACGGCCGCGAGATCAAGGCCGTGGCGCAGGTGACCAAGCAGGCGTTCACCTACGTGTTCGACCGGGTCACCGGCGAGCCGGTTTGGCCGATCGAGGAGCGCCCGGTGCCCGCCTCGACCGTGCCCGGCGAGCAGGCCGCGCCGACGCAGCCGTTTCCCACCCGGCCCGCCCCGTTCGACCGCCAGGGGGTGTCGAACGACGACCTCATCGACTTCACGCCGGAACTGGCCGCCGAGGCGCGGCGCATCGCGTCCGAGTATCAGCTCGGCCCCATCTACACGCCCCCGATCCTGGCGGGCCAGGACGGCCTGCGCGCCCTGCTGATGCTGCCGCAGATGACCGGCGGCGCGAACTGGCAGGGCGGTGCGGTGGACGCCGAGACCGGCATCCTCTACGTGGCCTCGGTCACCGCCCCGACGGTCGCCGGGCTCGTCAACGACCCGGACCGCTCGACCATGGACTTCGTGGGCGGCGGCGGCCGGCGGCGCGGAGCCGCGGCGCGGCAGGGGTGCGGCGAGATCGGACCCCTCGGCCTGCCCCTCATCAAGCCGCCGTGGGGACGCATCACGGCCATCGATCTGAACAGCGGCGAGCATCTCTGGATGATCCCGAACGGCGACACGCCGGACTGCGTCGCGAACCATCCCGCCCTGAGCGGCGTCGACATCCCGCGCACCGGCAAGCCCGAGCGCAGCGGCATCCTCGTGACGAAGACGCTGGTCTTCGCCGGTGAGGGCGGCGGGCTCTTCGCCACCCCCACCTGGGCGGGCGGCGAGATGTTCTACGCCTACGACAAGCAGACGGGCGAGACGATCTGGGAGATGGAGTTGCCCAAGCGGCAGAGCGGCGTGCCCATGACCTACATGATCGACGGCAAGCAGTACATCGTGATGGCGATGAGCGCCCGCGGCGAGCCGGCGGAGCTGGTGGCCCTGACGTTGCCGTAAGCAGTCCGAACGGGCAGCGGCAGGCGGGTCGCGGATCCCGTTTCGATGCCCGGGAACGGCCGGCCCGGTTTCTGCGCTTCGGGAGGTTGGCATGAGTGCATCGACGACGACTTGCAAGCGATCTCGACGGGCGTCGGCCGCGGCACCGGCAGCCGGCAGCTTGTGCCGATTGGCGTGCGGATTGCTCCTCCTGCTGCCTGGAATCGCCGTCGCGCAGACCGAGGCGAGCCGGTCCGGGGGTTACCAGCTCGAGGAAGCGACCATCGGAGGGATTCACCGGGCCATCCACGACGGCGACGTCAGTTGTGAGGGGCTGGTGCGGGCCTATATCGACCGGGCCAGGGCCTACAACGGCGCCTGCACGCAACTGGTCACTCTCGACGGCGCGCCCGTAGCGCCGTCGAGCGGCCCGGTTCGCGCCGGCTCGCCGGTCCGTTTTCCCACCTCCACCGTCCCGGTGTCGAGCATCCTTCCGGAGCTGGACCGGTACACCGGCATGCCGCTGGACCTCGGGAGAATGGAGCCCACCCTCTCCGACCCCGCGGTGCAGGCGCAGTACGGCATGGTGGCCGGCGTCCCTGGCGCGGGCCAGGTCAACGCCCTCAGCACGCTCAACCTGCGCGGCGAGCGCTCGGTGACCTGCAGCGGCGGTTGCGACGCGCATCCCTCGACCGGCGAGCTGCCGGCGGACTGCCCCGCGGCCTGCGAGGCGTTCCGGCAGCAGCCCGACGCCGTCGAGCGGGCGGTGGAGCTGGACATGCAGTATGGCGTCGATCCCGATCTGGCCCGGCTGCCGATGTACTGCATCCCCCTGGCCTTCAAGGACGTCTACGACACGCGGGACATGCGGACCACGACGGCGGCCGACATCGACTTCGCCATGGACGCGCCGCCCGCCGACGCGACCATCGTCGAGCGGCTGCGGGCGAAGGGCGCCATCATCTACGCCAAGGCCAACGCAACCGAGTTCAACGGCGGCATCGGGAACCCCGGCGGCCCGGCGTCGTCGACCGCCCGCTATCTGGGATACGCAGAGCGGAGCACGTGGGGCGGTCAGGCCTGCAACCCCTACGACACGGAGCGCTCGCCGCGGGGATCGAGCTCCGGCTCCGGCGTCGCGGTCGCCGCAAACCTCGTCACCTGCGCCTTCTGCGAGCAGACGGGGGGATCGTGCAAGGGGCCGGCATCGCGCAACGCCGTGGTCAGCCTGCTGACGACGAAGGGATTGATTCCCTACGGGGGAGCCGTCGGATCGAACCCGCTGGTGGACCGGGCGGGGCTCAACTGCCGCACGGTGAAGGACGCGGCCCTCGTGCTGGACGCCCTGCGGGATTCGGAGCTCGGCTACTTCGGTCCCCGGGACATCTACGCGGCCGTGCCGGAAGGGCTGGTCTCCACCGAACCTTACGCCGACTCGGTCGTCGAGGACGTGCCGGAGGACGGGGGTGACGACCAGGGCGAGAAGCCGCTGGCCGGCCTGCGCATCGGGATCGTCCGCGAGTACATGGTCGAGCACACGCTGAACGACGCGGCGATCAGCGACCGGATCGACGACGAGATCAAGACCGTCCTCCGGGACCGGCTCGGGGCGACCCTGGTCGAGTCGGTCGATCCGCTTTACCCGAACGATCCGGCCGTGCAGGACATGGAGTACACGTTCCGGGACGCGCTGGCCGAGATCCTGCCGATCCACATGCCGGAGTACTTCCACAAGACGACCCCCGACGGCGACCTGGAGTTCGCCGTGCCGGGCCACGACGTGACGTCGACGCGGTACCTGGTCCAGTTGGCGGAGGGCGACGCGCCGCTTTCGCCCCGGATCAATCTGCGCCGCGTCGTGCTCTCGCCCCCGTCGCGGAGCTTCGCCCTCCACATCGACCAGTACCTGGCCCGGCGGGGCGACGAGCGGGTCGCCGACATGGCGAGTCTGGACGCCAACACGAAGTACTTCTCCGCCGCGGCGGAGGCGGGATCGGCGAACTGGGCCGCGCTCGACGACATTCGTGCGGAGGGGAACACCGAGCGGATGCAGATGCGCGCGGTGCTGCAGCTCGTGCTGGCCAGGGTGATGCGCGAGAACCGGCTCGACGTGCTGGTGAATCCCGAGAACACGCTGCCCCACCAGAAGGTCGGCGGCCCCAGCGAGCCGAGCGTAAACGGCCGCGGCGCATCCGGGTCGACCCAGACGATCACCGCGCTCATCGGAGTACCGGAGATCGTCGTGCCCGCCGGGTTCAACGACATCGTCTACGAGCCCCGCTTCGTCCTGAACGCGGCCGGCGACCGCTACGAAGCCCGTCCCGGCCACGAACGGACCCTGCTGGACACCCCGCTGCCGATCAGCATGATGTTCTGGGCCGGCCCCGGCGACGAGGCCGCGGTGCTGAAGGCGGCCTCCGCCTACGAGGCGGCCACCCGGCACCG
>JAGWAH010000123.1 GCA_021296515.1 Acidobacteriota bacterium
TAGACGAGCGGCGTGCCCTGCTGCCGCCCGCCGGCGCGCAGGGCGCGGGACCAGACCAGGCGCAGATCGCCGACGTTGTCCCGGTCGATCTGGTCGAGGGGGCTGTAGCCCCAGCCGTCCAGGGTGCGGCGCCACATCGGCCAGTCGCCGGGCGCCGGCGCCTGCAGCATCGCGTCGGTGACCGGCACGAAGTCCGGTTCCACCGGGGGCTGTGCATGCAGCGCCGGCGGTGCGGCGCAGGCGGCGAGGATCATCGCCGCGGGCAGAAAGACGCGTCGTGGACGAAGTTGCGCAGGCATCAACGTCTCGCCCCGTGCTCGACGAGGAACGCGGCCACCTCGTCGAAGCCGTTGATCCGGGCCGCGCTGACCGCCGTACGCCCGCGCGCGTTGGCGGCGTCGACGTCGACGCCCAACTCGACCGCCACCCGGACGGCTGCCAGCGTCGCCGCCTGGGTTGCGGCTCGATCCGGTCCCAGTCCGAGCTCCGTCGCCTCTCCGACCCTCGCGCGGTGGTCCACGGCCCAGAGCGGGTCGCGTCCACCGAGCCCCACGGCGGCCATCAGGGCGGTCGTCTCACCCTCCTCGACCCACATCCGGCCGGCGGCCGTTCCCCGGTCGCGGGTCCAGTACTGCGGGTCGTGCGTGGCGTGGGGATCGGCGCCGTGGCGGGCCAGCAGGCGCATGATCCCGGCTTCCCGGTGGCGCGCCGCCAGCCAGAACGCCGGCGCCCCGACGTACCAGGGCGGGAAGAAGAAGTCCGCGCTGTCGCGGGTGTAGCGCGTCGAGGCCGACACCCGGGCGTCCGGGTCCGCTCCGGCCGCGAGAAGCGCCTCGGACAGGTCCGGATCTCGCTGCAGGATCGCGGCGTGCAGCGGCGCATAGCCGCCGCCGGCCGCATTCGGGTCCGCGCCGTGTTCGAGCAGCAACGCGCCGACGGCTCCGTTGCCGCTGAGCGCGGCCACCGCCAGGGCGCTGGACCCGTCCGGCGTCGCTTCGTTCACGTCGGCGCCCGCCGCCAAGAGCAGCCGCGCCGAGGCGAGGTCGCCCACCCGGGCCGCGAACAGCAGCGGCGTGAACCCGCCGCTCCGGACCTCGGTGATGTAGCACTCGTCCCTGGGCACGCACTGGAGGCCGTAGTTCGCGTACGTCGAGATGGTCTTGACGGTCTCGGTGAAAGTCGTCGAGCGCGCGTATACGTCGGCGCCATGGGCCAGGAGCACGTCGACGACCGCGGGATGCTGCTGCGCGACCGCCCACATGAGCGCCGTCTGCTCCCCGTACGCCCCCGCCTCGGTGGCGGTGTCGACGTCGGCCCCTGCGGCCAGCAACCGGCCGACCACGTCCGCATTGCCCGAGCGGGCCGCCGTCATCAGCGGCGTCTCCCCGAACGGCAACGGCGTGTTCGGGTCGGCGCCTGCCGCGAGCAGGGTCTCCACCATGTCCGCACTGCCGTTTTCGCAGGCGGCCCAGAGCGCAGTGACCCCAAGGTCGTTCGCGGCATCGACGTCGGCCCCCGCACCAATCAGCAGAGCCGCGATCTTCCCGTTGTTCCGGTAGCTGGCCCAGTGCAGCGCTGTGGAGCCGTCTCCCTGCCGGGCGTCGACGTCGGCTCCCTGTTGCAGCAGCGTCCGGACCGCGGCCCAGTCGGCGCGCTTCGCGGCATCGGCGAGCGGTGCCTCCGGGGGCGCCGCTGCGGCCGCGGCGCGGACCGCCACCAGGGCCAGGAGCAAGGCCGAGCAGCAGACGCACGCCAACGCGATCCTCGCAGCGCTTGTTCCCCGCTCTGACATCGTGGTCATCCTCCTGACGCGGCGTCGTCCGCGGCAGCACCCTTCGATGCCGTGCAGACTCTTCGTAAGGCGTTGTCTGCGCCGGCAACCATGCGGCGCAGACTCCCGGTCCAGCCGGCTACAGCTCCGTCAGCGTGTCGATCTCGTCGATCGGCAAGGCCCCGGTGCTGCCGCCGACACGGTCCAGCGGGACGTCGAACTTGTCGAGCAGGGTGAGCAGGAGATTGGCGTGCGTGGTCCCCGCGCCGTACCGGAGATGCCGGCCGCCCTTCAGCCGCCCCGCTCCGCCGCCCAGCACCAGGATCGGAACGTTGTTGCCCGCATGGCGCGTGCTGTTGGACATGCAGGTGCCGTACATGATCGTCATGTTGTCCAGAAGGGAGCCGTCCTGGTCCGGCGTCGCCCGAAGCCGTTCCAGGTACTTCGCCGTCAGCGCCGCGTGATACGTGTTGACCTTGGACATCTTGGCGATCTGCGCCGGATCGTTGCCGTGGTGCGACAGCGGATGGTGCGGCTCGTCAACGCCCACCTCGGGATAGGTCCGGGTGCTCTGCTCCCGGCCCAGCATGAACGTGGCCACGCGGGTGGTGTCGCTCTGCAGCGCCAGGAACTGGAGGTCGAACATCAGCTCGACGTGCTCCTCGAACGTGGAGGGCACGCCCCGCGGCTCGTCGGCGAAGACCGGATGCACGTCGCTGCGGGACTCCGCCACGGCGATGCGCCGCTCGATGTCGCGAATGGCCGCGGCGTACTCGTCGACCTTGCGCCTATCGTCCGTCCCGACCCGGCGCTCGACGTCCGCCAGCTTGTCCATCACCGAGTCCAGGATGCTGCGCTGCTCCCGCATGCGGGCGAGCCGCACGGCGGGGTCGGTCGAGCCGCTGTCGCCGAACAGCCGCTCGAACACGGCCCGCGGGTTGTTCTCCATTGGCAGCGGCATGGTGGGCGTGCGCCACGAGATGGTCTGGGTGTACGCACAGCTCAGGCCGGAAGTGCACTGTCCCGCGTTGGCCTCCTTGTCTATCGACAGCTCGAGGGAGGCGAGCGGCGTCGAGGGGCCGAACTCGCGCGCGAGCATCTGGTCGATCGACGTGTCCGCCACCACGTCCGTTTCGGACGTCCCCCCGCGGCTCGTGCCCGTCAGGAACGAACCGGAAGCGCCGGCATGGACGTAGGTCCACGACGAGTTGAGACCCGAGAAGACGAGCATCCGGTCCCGGAACGGCGCCAGGGGCTGCAGAATCGGCGTGAGCTCGAAGCCGCGTCCCACCGTCGCCGGCGACCAGTACTCCATCGCCATCCCGTTCGGCACGAAGATCGCCTGGAAGCGATGAACCGGCCTGCCCGCGGTCCGCGCCAAGGCCGACACGCCGGGCGCCATGGCATCCAGGAACGGCAGCAGCACGGTCGCGCCCATGCCGCGCAGGACCGTCCGGCGGGGCAGGGGCTTCGCGGTGAAGATGTTGATGCCTTTCATGTCGGTCCTCTCATCGGCTCGTGCTCAATCACGCGAGGTGAATCCGTTTCCCGTCACTCCGCCGCCCGCCGCGTCAGGAACGCCGGGCTCTCCACGATCCGGAGAATGATGGACGACCAGCGATGCTCGTCCGCGGCCGCGTTGCGGACGATGCGGCGTACCGTCGGCTGGTCGTAGTACTGCGGCTCGCGCCCGAGGGCGTAGGCCAGGAGCCGCCTGGTGAGCGTGCTCACGAACTGCTCGGGTGCGTCGAGCAACAGGCCCCGCAGTCCCTCGAGGCCCTCCGCCGTCACCCCGTTCGGCAGGGTGCCGGCGGCGTCGACCGGCCGTCCGTCGTCGGTGACGGACCGCCATCTCCCGATGGCGTCGTAGTGCTCCAGCATGAAGCCCGGCGGGTCGATGGTCCGGTGGCAGCTCGCGCACGCGGGATTGCGGCGGTGCAGCTCGAGCCGCTCGCGCATGGACGCCGGCGCGTCGCCCTCCCCGCGCTCCGGCAACGCGGGCACGTCGGGCGGAGGACCCGGCGGTGGCGTTCCGAAGATCGCTTCCAGAAGCCACCGTCCCCGCAGGACGGGCGAGGTGCGGTGCGGATAGGAGGTCAGCGACAACAGCGAGCCGTGGCCCAGCAACCCGCCCCGCTGCTCCAGGTCCGGCAGCGTGACGCGCCGGAACCGGCTGCCGTAGACCCCGGGGATGCCGTAGTGCTGCGCCAGCCGCTCGTTCACGTAGGTGTAGTCGGCGCCGAGCAGGTCCAGGACGCTGCGGTCCTCCTCGATGGTGCTGCCGATGAACAACGCCGTCTCCTGCCGGAACGCTTCCAACAGGTCCTGGTCGAACTCGGGGTAGACGGCGGGCTCGGCCTTCACGTCGTCCAGGTTCCGCAGGTGCAGCCACTGCGCGGCGAAGTTGCTCACCAGCGCCTCGCTGCGCGGATCGGCCAGCATGCGCCGCACCTGGCGGCGCATGACCGCGAAGTCCGTCAGCTCGCCGCGCTCGGCGACGTCGAGCAGCTCGTCGTCGGGAATGCTGCTCCACAGGAAGAACGACAGGCGCGACGCCAGTTCCAGGTCGCCCAGCGCGTACGTCTGTCCCGGCGCCGCGCCGGGCGGATCCTCGTGCACGCGCAGGAGGAAGTCGGGATCGACGAGCAGCCGTTCGAGCGCGAGCTGGATGCCGCTGTCGAAGCCGCCCCCCGCCTTCGCCCGCCCGTCCCGGAAGAATTCCAGCAGCGTATCGACGTCGCGATCCGCCGGCGGCCGGCGATAGGCGAGGCGGGCCAGCCGCGACAGGATCCGTTCGGCGCACGCCTCCTCCTCCGGCTCGGCGGCGGGAGCGCACACGAAGATTCTCTGCCGGTTCGGCGTGTCCTCGGGAACCGCGCCCTCGTAGGGGCCTTCGATCGTCAGCGCCTGGACCTCCGCGTTCCCGTGGTACTTCTCGTCGTTCGACAGGACCGCTCCCTTCATCACCGGCTGCAGCG
>JAGWAH010000124.1 GCA_021296515.1 Acidobacteriota bacterium
CGAATCCGACGATGTCCTCGGCCATCTCGCGCGGCCGGCGGTCGGCGGCGAGGATCTCGCGATCGGTGTCGCTGCGCGCCAGGACCTGAATCGACAGGTCGCCCATCGTGTTCGACGACCGCGGGCCCCAGGTGACCCGCCGCGGGGGAAAGTGCGGGTTGCGCCGGTTGCCGGCGGAGTTGTCGAACCGGAACTCCATCGTCAGCTCGGTGCCCCTGGGCAGCACGAACGGTTCGGCGTAGAAGTAGTAGTCCTGCCAGGAGGCGTCCCAGTCCCGGATGTAGAGGAGTCGGCGGCGCGTTCCGTCGGGAAGCGTCGCCAGCGCCCGCACTTCCTGCGCCAGGTAGTGCGCGTGCGGATGAATGCCGTACACCTCGACGTCGACCGGGAGAACGTACGCGTCGCGGCTGCGGTAGTCGGTCGCCCCCGGCGGGATGTCGAGGTCCTGCTTCCCCAGTCGGATCGTGAACGGGATCTTCGTCGGGGGCTCGTCGGTGAAGTGGAAGCCGATGCGCGACTGCACGACCTCCGGCTGCCCGCTCGGCATCAGGTGCAGCTCGAGCAGCATGTCGGTGCCCGCGTCCAGGCGCCAGGCCATTCCTTCGGCGACCAGCGGGCGGTCCTGCCCGGGCGTCCAGCCGAGCAGATGGCCGAAGGGAAACTGCGCGTCGAACGGCGTCACGTCGTCGAAGCCGGGTTCGGGGTCCCGCGCGTCGAGCGTGCGGGAGGCCGGCGTGGGATCGAGCCGCATGTTGGCGTGGTGGATGACCCTGGGATTCGACGCCCACGTGGAACCGGCGCCCCGGACGGCGGGCTGGAACTCGAGGCCCTCCACGAACCGCGTCTCTCCGATCGGGATCGGGATCGCGAACTTGCGGAAGACGTCGTCCCCGTCGGCCAGGAGCAGGAAGGGCTCGGGCATTTCGACGATGAGATCCGGCTCGCCGAGCCGCCATCCGCCGAGCCCTGCCGGCAGCGGCGGGAGGTCGGCGGGGTCCCCCGCGGGCGCCCCGGCGTCGACCCACCTGGAGACCAGCTCGATCTGGGCGTCGCTCAACCGCCGGTCGCCGATGAACGGGCCGCCGTACCCCGGCTCCGGTTTCCAGGGCGGCATCGACCGGCTCGCGGTCGCCTGCTTGATGGCGCGCGCCCAGGGCCGGGCGTCGCGGTAGCTCAGGAGGCTGAATGGAGCGGCGGTGCCGGGGCGGTGGCAGGTGGCGCAGTGCTCGAAGACGAGCGGTGCGATGTCCCGGTTGAACGTGACGGCATCGGGCGCGTCTGCCGCCGGCGGGGGGGTTGCACGCCGCTGCGTCGGCGCCGGCCCGCCGGCCGAGGCCAAGCTCGTTGCCGCGACCAGTGCGACGACCGTACCGGCGAAAGAGAGCGCGTACCGCGCTCCCCTGCGAATCGGACCCTTGAACAGCCCAGCCAGCATCGGACGCTAGTCCGGCAGCAACGGACGCTAGCCCGACAATCGTCGCCTCCGGCTCCGATTGCCGCCCAACCGGGCCTGACTAGCAGTCTACGCCGTTCTACGGCGCGGCGGACCGATCTCCGCGGCCGGAAGTCGAAGCCGGCGCGAGACGGCCTACGGCAGCAGCTTCACGAGGGCGGCGGCCGCACTCGTAGCCCGGCGGGATCCTTCAGGGCGAATCGTCGCCCGCTGCCGCCTCCCGCGCCTCCATGGCGCGCGCACCCGAGAGCGAGCTGGCCATCGAGTAATTGCCTTCGTGACACGCGTACTCGTACAGCGGTTCAGAGGTCCGGTTCATCCGCACCTGGGCGGTCCAGGGGCCTGCCCAGCTCGTCGGATCGTTGACCGTGAACTCGTAGATCAGCGTGTCGGCGCCGGCGCGCGTGAAGCGCTCGACCAGGTGCAGGTTGGCGCTCGAGCCCCGCAACGAGGTCTCGCCGAGGAAGTTCCGGGTCTCGATCACGAGCGTGTCGCCGTCCCAGCTCGCCCGCGAGTCGCCGACCCACTGTCGCAGATGGGCCGGCAGGTGCGGGCGGCCGTCCAGGGGAACGATGCGCGCGTTGTGCACCATTTCGTTGAGGATGACCACGTGATCGGCGGTCTGAAAGAGCTGCACGTTGTTGTTGTAGGCGCTCGGGGTCATCGGCGGCCCGGAGTTGAACCCGAGGAGGCAGCGCTCCGAGGCGCCGCGATCTTCGGGGCCGTGCGCGTGTCTCCCGCGCAGGAGGCCGCGCAGCTCCGCACGCGCCGCCACCGCGGGCCGCACCGCGGGAATGCGACCGTCCGGCGGATCGATCACCAGCGAGGTCCGCTGCTCGGAGAGCGAATGGCCGTGCTCGAACCAGACGCGGACCGAGTAGCCGAGGCGTGCTCCCAGCGGGGCGTCCTCGCGCTCGGACTCGTTGGCGGCGCGCTGCTCGGCGAGCCTCTGTTCCCACGCGGCGGCTTCTTCGGGGGTCAGTGTCGACTGGCCGGCCAGATCCTCCGGCCGCTCCATCGGCGTGGCGGTCGAGAAGTTCCAGACGCCCTGCAGGTCCGGGTGACCGTGGGGAGTCCGGAGCGCAGCGTCCTGACCTGCGGCGGCGACGAGCGGGAACACGACGAGGACGGACGCCAGCGCGGCGGCGCCGGTGAACATCGGGAATCGACGGATCATGAGCAACCTCCTGGCCTGGAGCGGCGGCTGTCGCGAATGGCTGACCTCTTGCAGAGAGTAGAGCCTATTGTAGCCGGGGCAGTCGATGCGCCGCTGGCCACGCCCGGCCGGACACCATCCAGGGTCGCACTACAATGGGCCGCGTCCGGCAGTCCCGGCCCCTGCTGGCCGTTCCGTTTGCCGCGGAGGGAGATCATGACCACGCCATGGCCCGTCGATCGTCGTAGATTCCTCGCCGGGAGCGCCGGCGCGCTCGGCGCCGCCGTCTTCGGGCGGTTGCCGCTCGACCTGCTGGCCGAGCAGGGGGCGCCTCCCGCCGTTCGGGACTGGGACGCCGGTCGCGTTCGTCACCTGCTGCCGGCGGTCAGCGACTCGCGCATTCTGCTGAAGGCGTCGTTCGACGGCCCGCTGTCGGGCGCGCCGACGCTGCGGGTCGGAAGCGCCGGCATCACCGGTCGCATGAACGACACGGCGGGGGAGTACTGGCAGTTCTACGCGACCGGCCTCGATCCTGCGCGCCGTTACGAGCTGTCTCTCGCCGGAGCCGACGGGACCGCACTGTGCGAGCCGTGGCCGCTGTCGACGTTCCCGGCGCGGGATGCCAGCCCCGAGCGGTTCCGGATGCTCTTCTTCACCTGCGCCGGAGGCCCCGGCGGCACCTACTCGGGCATCGGCGACCGGAGCGGCTTCCTGCCGACCGCCATCCGCAACCGGCTCCTCCGCCGCGCGCTGTCGTTCGAGCCGGACGCGGCGATCGCCAACGGCGACCACATCTACTGGGACCTGCACACCTGGCAGGGGGAGAACGCGGGCCAGCTCAGTCCCAGCGGCCGGCAGTCGAACTTCGACTTCTCGGCGTCGGTGTTCGGCGCGAGCAACGAGGCGGCGATGAAGGCGGCGGCGGGTCCGCAGATCGTGCCGGTCTACGGGACGGATTTCCGTTCGACGCCGATCTGCTTCCTGCAGGACGACCACGACCACTGGGAGAACGACGCGGTCACCGACGAGATCGCCAACTTCCCGATCCCCTGGTTCCAGCTCCAGCTCGCGCGCGCCACGCAGCAGCTCTACTATCCCGAATTCCTGCCCGACGCGCGGCGACCCGCCGGCCTGCCGTGGTCGGGGACGAGCGACCGCGGCGACCTCTCGGAGAGCTTCGGCACGCTGCGCTACGGCAACCTGGCCGAGATTCTGCTCTACGACGTGCGCCGGACCGTGAGCCTCGCGGGACCGAACGCGGTCTTCATCGACCGGCAGGTCGAAAGCTGGCTGCTGGAGCGCACGGCGGCGACCGACACGCGGCACCTGGTTCACGCGCCGTCGAACCCCTTCGGATGGAGCGCCGGCAAGTGGGGCGAGTGGTACCCGGACGTGCTCGACCGCGACACCGGCGAGCTGACGACGGCCATCGGGAAGGGCTACTGGCAGGAGGGTTGGCTGCGGCAGCACGACCGGCTGGTGCAGGCGGTCGCCGGCCAGCAACAACGCGTGCCGTTGATTGTCAGCGGCGACCTGCACGCGATCGGGATGGGGCGGATACACCGCGCCGGCGCACTGAGTCTCAACGCCCGGCCGGTCACGGCGGTGCTCAGCGGCCCCATCGGCACCTCGGTGCGAGGGTTTCCGTCCGTGGTGCGGGGGGTGGGCGCGACGCCGCCGGAGCACCTCGACATGGAGGAGTCGGTGGCTCCGATCGAGGACCACGGGTTCACCATCGCCGACTTCCTGCCGGACCGCATCGTGCTGCGCCAGTTCCGCTGGGACGTCGACCGGCAGCCGATCGAGGCCATCGACACGATCGAGGCGTTCCACACGGTGGAGTTGCCCGCGCCGGGGTAGCCGGTAGCGGCGGAGCGCGTGTCGGCTATAGTCGGGGCAAGAGAACAGGGGAGGGTCGCCGATGACCGCGATGAACGCACGCGCTCGGAATCTGCCGGCGAACCGGATCGTAGCCGTGGCCTCGATGGCGCTCGTCGTCGCGTTCGGCTGCGCCGCGGCCGGGGCGCAGGAGCGGGAACTCGCGCCCGTCACCGACGCGATGCTGCAGAGCCCCGATCCGGCCGACTGGCTGAACTGGCGGCGCACCCTCGACGGCTGGGGTTACAGCCCCCTCGACCAGATCGACAGGGACAACGTCGACCAGTTGCAGCTCGTCTGGGGCTGGCAGCTCGAACCGGGGCTCAGCCAGGCGGCGCCGCTCGTGCACGACGGCGTGATGTTCATTCCCAGCGCCCGCAACGTCGTGCAGGCGGTGGACGCGGTGACCGGGGATCGCATCTGGGAGTACCGCCGGCAGTTCGAGGCCTCGACCGACCTCCTCGATTCGGTCGGGGCGGGCATGCGCACCCGCTCGATCGCGATCTACGGCGACAAGATCTTCGTCAACACCTCGGACGCCCATATCGTGGCGCTCGACGCGGCCACCGGCGAAGTGGTCTGGGATCACACCGTCGCCGACTACCGCCTGGGGTACCGCTACACGAGCGGGCCGATCGTGGTGAACGGCAACATCGTGTCCGGCATGACCGGCTGCCAGAACTACAAGAACGACGTCTGCTTCATCTCCGCGCACGACCCCGACACCGGGGAGCAGGTGTGGCGTACGTCGACCATCGCGCAGCCCGGCGAGCCAGGCGGCGACACCTGGGGTGACCTTCCACTGACCTTCCGGGCCGGCGCCGACTCGTGGATCCCGGGCAGCTACGACCCCGAGACGAATCTCACCTACTGGTCGACCTCGCAGGCCAAGCCGTGGGCGCGCATCTCGCGCAAGACGGACGGCGACGCGCTGTACACGAACAGCGTGCTGGCGCTGGATCCCGCGACCGGCGAGCTGGCGTGGTACTTCCAGTTCGTGCCGGGCGAGACCCACGATCTCGACGACGTGTTCGAGAGCGTGCTCATCGACCACCGCGGACGCAAGTCCCTGTTCAAGATGGGCAAGCACGGCATCCTGTGGGAGCTCGACCGGGAGACCGGGGCGTTCGTGGCCGCGCACGATCTCGGCTATCAGAACGTTCTCGACGTCGACCCCGGGACAGGCGAGGTGACCTACCGGCCCGAGATGATCCCGGTGGCGGGCGTCGAGCTCGATTTCTGTCCCGACTTCGGCGGCGTCCGCAACTGGCGCGCGAGCGCCTACCACCCGGAAACGCAGGCGCTCTACATCCCGATCCACCCGACCTGCGTGACGGGCATGTTCACCGAGCTGGAGCAGGTCGAGGGGAACGACTACTACGCCGACCGCGGCTGGTTCTCGCGGGGGAGCCGGGTGCATCCGGACAGCGGCGAGCACGCCGGACATCTCATCGCGATGGACATCGACACGGGCGAGATCCTCTGGCGCCACTCGATGGCCACGCGGCCGGGAGCGGCGGCCCTCACTACGGCCGGCGGCCTGGTCGTGAGCGCCGACACCGACCGGAACCTGTTCATCCACGACGTCGAGACCGGAGACGTGCTGTTCCACACGCGCCTGCCCGGCTCGGTGCAGGGCTTCCCGATCACCTACGCGGTCGGCGGCCGCCAGTACCTGGCGGCGCCGGTCGG
>JAGWAH010000125.1 GCA_021296515.1 Acidobacteriota bacterium
CGGCATGCTCGACGAGACGCTGCTGGTGTGGCACGCCGAGTTCGGCCGGATGCCGATCTCGCAGCGCGGCGTCGGCCGCGACCACAACCCGGGCACGATGACCGGCTGGATGGCCGGGGCCGGCATCCAGGGCGGCCAGGTGATCGGCGCCAGCGACGAGTTCGGCTACAAGGCGGCCGAGCAGCGCGTGTCGCCGCACGACCTGCACGCCACCATCCTGCACCTGCTGGGCATCGACCACGAGAGGCTGACGTACCGCTACAACGGCCGCGACATGCGGCTGACCGATGTCCACGGGGTGCCGATCCCGCAGATCATCGCGTAGCGGGTCGATTCACAGGGGTGGCCTGCCGTCACCCGAGAGCCTGATACGGGGCGTCTGCCGAGCGAGGCGGGCGCCCCGCGGTCGTTGGTGCGGTCCAGTGCCCGGACTTTCTCCGTTCGGCCCCCGATGCGCCGGTTCTGAACCGACAGCCGACTTCGCCGCGTCGCCGGCCGCAGGCAACGGGATCCGAGGCGCTGCGCGCGAAGGGAAGGTTGCAAGTCATGAGCGAGCTGACCATGGGCAACGTCGAGATCCAACGGTCCACCCACGAGAAAGCCGGCCTGGTCGAGTACCGGGCGGAGATCGACGCAATTGCCGCCAGGGCGGCGGCGCGGCGCGGCGTGGAGACGCATACGCTGATTGCGCACGTCATCTACGCTGCGATTGCGACACAGGACGCCACTGCTGCGGAAGGCGAGACGAAGCACTGATGGCCGACGCGTGCGGCCTCGACGCCTGCCTCGCGCGGCGTCGCCGCCATCCGCATCGCAGACCGCTGCCTCCCCCTTGATAGTCCACGATCTCCACGTAGTGCGGACCATCGGTCGTCCACCGGAAGCGGCAAGATGAAAAGGACCCCGTGGCCATTCCTGCCGACACTCACATGCCCCAGACGGTGATCCCGCCACCGGCGTCGGCCGGCGCTTCGCGACGGAAGATCTTCTCCTGCCACGTTCGGTCCGGCGCGCGGTCGAAGACGATCAGGTGGCCCGCCTCTGCACCGCACCGGTCCATATAGCCGCGCGTCTGGGCCAATCCCTTCTCGACGGTGCGCTCCAGATCCTTGTGCAGCACCTTGCACTCGACCACGAACCTGCGGGTGCGGTCCGGTCCACGCGCCCGCTGCCCAGGGCGTACTCCCGCTCGATGCGGCCGCCGCCGTTGACCACCTTCTGCAGATACGCCTGCAGCAGCAGTTGCGGGCCTGCCTCCTGATACCGTTCGAAGCGCTGCGTCCAGTGCTCCGAGTGCTCGCGGAAGAACTGCTGGAACGCCGCCAGCAGCTTGTCCACCTCCAGGCCGCCGCCGGCGTCCACGTACCAGGCCGTCTCCACCTCGACGTCGTCCTGCGCTACCCACGTCAGCTCGCGCGGAATCACCTCCGCGTAGATCGGGTTGGCGATGCGCTTGGCGTCGTGCTGCGCCAGCAGGCCCAGGTCTCGGGCGTACTCCACGTCGCGGTTCCGGTCCGCGTAGCTGCCCCGGTCTGCGTCACCGGTCAGCATTGGGGCCACCACCCGCCGCACCCGGTCCTCGCGCAGCTTGTCGACCAAGTCGTCCAGGTGCGTCACGCGGGCGAGGATCAGCCGCTCCTGGGCATCGAGGATGTCGCCTGCGGCAATCGCGCGGGAGCGGTCCCGGCCCGCCTGGTTCTCGAAGCACGCCTCCCGACACAGCGCGTTCACCAGCCAAGGCTGGCCGGCCGTGCGCGTCCAGACCGCCGCCCGCGCGTCGGCGGTGAACGCCTGCCCCGTCTCTTCCGTGTGCTGCGCCAACAGCGCCCGCGTCTCCGCCTCGGTGAAATCGCCCAGCCGCAACGACTTCGACTTGATGTTGAACGCGCTGCCGCCAGGGACCAGGGCGTTGCGAGCCGTGGAATGGATGCGGTAGTCGCGCACGTCCCGCACACCGCACAGGATCACGCTGTGCGGAAAGCGTCCGGGGCGGTCCGGGTAGCCGGCGCGCAACTGCCGCAGCACGGACAGCAGCGTGTCGCCGACCAGCGTGTCGATCTCGTCGATCAGCAGCACCAGCGGCTGCGGGTCGGCGATGCACCAGCGGGCCAGCGACGCCCGCAGCGCCCCCAGCGGCCCGGCCCGCTCCAGCGCACCCGGCCAGATGTCCGCCAGTGTGTTTCTGCCGAGCGTCGCCTGCTCTTCCGACTCCAACTCGTAGAGAATGACGCGCATGGCGTCCGCGACGTTCTCCCGCGCCGCCTGCCCGGCCTCCACGGTTACGTAGACGCAGCGGTAGTCGCTGCCGGCGTTCAGCAGGTCGCGCAACGCCAGCAGCGCCGACGTCTTGCCGGTCTGCCGCGGGGCGTGGAGCACGAAGTACCGCTCGTCGCGGACGAGTGCGAGCAGGTCGTCGAGGTTCACGCGTTCGAGCGGCGGGATGTGGTAGTGCCGGTCCCGGCGGATGGGGCCTTCGGTGTTGAAGAATCGCATGATCGGATTCGCGGAGACCATCGTATCCGGTTCCCGGCGACGGGTTGTTTGCGGGATCTGCGCCTGCGGCTCGGCCTCGACGACGCGCAGCCACCGCCGAGACGACGTCGGTCATGGGACGGTTCTTCGAGAACTTCGCCCTCTACAACGCCCCGCCCGGCACGCAGCAGCGCATGGCGGTGTACCTCTACGCCAGTCCGTACTCCGCCGAGGCGACGCGCGACGCGGTGCTCGCGTTCACCCACGGCGATACCTTCAAGCCGATCCCCGGCTACAAGACGTTCGTGAACCACTTCCACAGCCGGTTCGTCGACCGCCTGCGCGCGTCGGGCTGGGATCGGCAGCGACCGCTACCTCGGCGTCGCCTTCAAGCCGGGTATGGGCGCGGACCTGTCGGCGGAGCGCCTGTGCGAGTCGATCGACACGCTGAACAACCACTTCGCCGGCAGCGGCCTGCGGCCGAAGTACTCATCGCGGACTGCGACACCTACCACAAGTTCCCCGGCGACGACATCTATCCCAACGTCCCGGTGAAATACCTCAGGCTCGACCGCGTGCCGGGACCCGAGGCTCTTGAGCAGCGCGATCTTCTCCTGCAACAGTCTGGATGCGCCGGACCCGGCCGTCGGCATTCCGCCCGTGCCTGCCTGCCCGCTGCTTGATATCCGTCAATGCGCGCCCGTGCGCCCGCGAACCAGAATGCCCGGACTCCGAGCCTCCGATTCCCGGGGAAGCCAATGCCGCAACGTCCATACATCCCCATCGCCGGCACGTGGGCGCGCTCGCGCCACGATCACGAGAACGCGTGGTACCGGCGCGGATCGCCGTTCGACCAGGTGATGGCCGGGCACGGCTACGAACGGGTCGAACAGGACCGCGATCCGAACCGTCCGGACGACGGCTACTGGTCGGGGGCGGTCAACGGGCTGCTGATCCAGTGGTTCGCGTGGTGGCGCGACAGGCACCCGGCGTGGCGGACGGGCGGCGAGACGCTGCGCGGCTTCCTCCGCGGTCGGCGCCGCGAGCTGAACGAGACGGGCGGCGTCATGATCGTCGCGCACAGCCACGGCGGCCAGGTGCTCGCCTACGCGCTGGCGGAGATGCACGCCGATGTCTGTCCGATCCACGTCGTCACGGTCGACATGCCGGTCCGGCGGGACATGGACGGCGTCTACGGCCGGGCCGCGGCGCGCTGCCGCCATTGGGTGCACCTGTACAGCGAGCGCGGCTGGAAGAGCAGGTTCCGGTGGCTCGGAAACCGCTTCGGGTCCCGCACGCTCGACGTCGCCCACCACAACCGCAAGGTGACCGGCGGACACAGCGGCATTCTCGACGATGCCGGTCACCTGGATCAGTGGAACGAGATCCTGTCGAACCTGACCCCACGGATTGAAGCGGGGACCGCCGAATAGTGGGCCGGCGAGCCCGGCCCGCGCGTGCGAAACGGCCGCTGCGCCGGCCGCTTGGCAGCGGTGGCGAGGCCGACAACGGTTACGATCAATGAATACTCATTACAGCCTCATTTTATACTACCAGCATGAGTATCCGCTTGCAGGTGGTCATGGACGAAACGGAAGTCGGCGAGTACCGCCGCCTCGCCAGGCGCGACGGACTCACCCTGTCGGAATGGGTGCGCCAGAAGCTGCGCCGCGCCGAACGCAATGAAGCGTCGGGCAGCGTCGACCGGAAGCTTGCGGCGATCCGCGCGGCCGCGCGCCACGATTTCCCGACCGCGGACATCGATCGGATGCTGCGCGAGATCGAGTCGGGCTACCGCGGATGATTCTGATCGATTCGAACGTCCCGATGTACCTCGTGGGCGCCGCGCACCCGCACAAGGCCGATGCCCAACGGCTCCTCGAACGCTTCGCGATCGACAATCGACGGCTGGTCAGCGACGTGGAAGTGTTGCAGGAGATCCTGCATCGCTACGTCGCGATCGACCGCCGCGACGCGATTCAGCCGGCGTTCGACGCTCTGCTCGGCGTCGTCGACCAGGTGCTCCCGATTACGGTGGAGACGCTGCAGAGCGCGCGCGACATCGTGCTCGGGTCCCCGGCGCTCTCGGCCCGCGACGCGCTGCATGCCGCGGTCATGCGCCAACACGACATACAGGAGATCCTCTCGTTCGACCGCGGCTTCGACCGTATTCCCGGAATCCGCCGCCTCGGCGTCTGATACGGACGCCCTGTGAGCTCCGGTGACCGTCAGCAGCTCATGCAGCGGTGGTTGTTCACCGCGCCGAGGCTCTCCAGCAGTGCAATCGTGTCCGGGAACGGCTGGATGCGCTGGACCGGGCCGTTGGCCATGTCGACGGTGGTCTGCCCCATCCGGCTCACCTGCGTGACGTCGACGCCCCGCGCGACCAGGTAGCGGATGAGGCCGTTGTCCCCGCGCGCCGCGGCGTGGTGGACTGCGTTGTAGCCGTTGTGGTCGCGGGCGTGCACGTCGGCACCGACCTCCTCCACCAGGAAGCGCACGGCGGGCAGCCAGCCGTCCGGGGCGTGACGGTGGGAATTGCCTGCGAAGCCCTGGCCGTAGCCCACACCGGAACCGGCCAGCAGCGGCGGCACGCCCGGGCCGCCGTAGGGCACCGCCGGCAGGCCCGACGGATCGGGGTCGAGCGGACGGCGGCGCGAGGGAACCTTGATCGTCGGCAGGTGCGGGTCGGCGCCGTGGGCCACCAGCAGGCGCATGGCGCCGAGGTCGAGCGCGTGGGCGGCGCGCCAGAACGGCGTGGCGCCGGCGCGGTCGACCCCGAGCAGGTCGCGGTTGTAGGTCGTGTACCACAGCGAGCGCTTCAGGCGGGCGTTGACGTCGGCCCCGGCGTCGATCAGCGCCTGCATCAGCTCCAGGTACGAGGTGGACTGCTGCAGGTAGTCGGTCGGCTGCGGGTGCCGCGCCTTCGGCGCCCAGTGCATGTTGAGTGCTCCGTAGAGCGGGGTGGCCCCGGCGTCGCTCGCGAGCGTCGGGTCCGCGCCCAGCTCCAGCAGGCGCAGCGCGAGATCGAAGTGCCCGTTGATGGAAGCGATGAGCAGCGCGCTCGTCCCGTCGGCGGCGCTCACGCGGTTGACGTCGGCGCCTCCGTCGATCAGGGCCAATGCCGCGTCGGCATGACCTTCTCGCACCGCGAGCAACAGCGCCGTCAGCCCGCCGTGCGTCCCGACCAGGTCGGCGAAGCCGAGCGGCTCCGGCTCTTCCAGCAGGTCCGCCTCAATGGCCGCGGCCTCGGACGCCGCGGCGGCCGCGCGGGCCTCGGGCGAGAGGGGTCGAGAAGAGATCCATGCGGTTGGATCCGAGGCGCCTGCGGCGTTCCCGGTAGAGGCGCCGGCGCGGGTCTCGGGCGACTGCGACTCGGCAGGCGTTCGCGGAACTGTGGCCGACGCAGAGGTCGCACGGGCAGCGCCGGTCGCGCTGGAGGCCGTGGCGGCGTTCGGCCGCTTCGCGGACCGTCCCGACGCGAGCGCCGAGCGCAGGGCCGCGATGCGCCCCCGCCGGCGGCGGCTCTCCTCGCGGTCGGCCTCGTTGCGGGCGGCGACGTCCACCACCGTTCCGGCCAACTCGGGATCGGCGCCCCGTGCCAGCAGCACCACGATGGCCTCGGTCCGCGCTCGCGCGGCCGCGAACATCAGCGGCGTCTGCCCCCACACCGGCTCGCGCGCGCCGGCGTCCGCGCCGCCGTCCAGAAGCGCCGCAACTGCGGCGGCGGAACCGGAACCGGAGGCGAAGTGCAGTGCGGTGGCGCCGGTACTCGTGACGGCGCCCGCGTCGGCGCCCGCCGCCAGCAACGCCCGCACGGCCGCGGCCCGGGCGCTCCGGCTCGCCACGTGCAGCGGGGTGTGACCGCCCAGCCGGGTCCGCGCCTCGACGTCGGCTCCGGCGTCGGTCAGCAGCGCGACGAGCTCGACGTCGCCGTGCTGCGCGGCCCAGTGGAGCGCCGTCATGCCGTCGCCGTGGGCGGCGTCGGGATCGGCCCCCCGGGCGATGAGGCTGCGAACCGCCTCGACGTCCTGGCGCAGGGCGGCATCGGCGAGCGGCGCATCGACCGCGGCCGAGACCGGCGGCAGCGCCCAGAACGCCGCCGTCAGGCTTGCGACCGCCGCGAACCCGGCGATTCGAATGGGATGCATCGCTGGCTCCAGTCTGTGCGCGGGTTCACGCGGACAGCGAGAACGTCCCCGTGCTGTCGCCGAAGCACTCGAGGTCGTCGACGCCGAGGCGGTGCAGCAGGTCGAGCATGACGTTGGCCATCGGAGTGCCCGGCGCGGCCCGCAGGTGCAGGTTGCCGGGCAGCTTCCCGTTGGCGCCGCCGGCCACGAACAGCGGGCACCGCTTGTGGTTATGCACGTTCGGATTGCCCATCGGCGACCCGTAGATGACCAGCGACTTGTCGAGCAGGTTCGAGTTGCCCTCGTCGATGCTCCGGAGCTTCTTGAGGAAGTAGGGGATCAGGCTCACGTGGTAGCGGTTGAGCCGTGCGAACTCCTCGATCCGGGCCTGCTGCTCGCCGTGGTGGGACGAAGGGTGGAACCCGCGGTCGACGCCGCTCTCCGGGTAGACGCGGCCGGTGGCGTCGCGCGACAGCTTGAACGAGAAGACGCGCGTCATGTCCGCCTCGAATGCCAGCGCCTGCAGGTCGAACATCAGCTTGACGTGCTCGTCGAACGAGTCCGGCACGCCCGCCGGCGCACCCGGCAGCAGCAGCGCCTCGCCGCTGGTGTTGCGCTCCTCCACCCGCTGGATGCGCCGTTCGATCTCGCGCACGTCGTCCAGGTAGCGGTCCATCCGCCGCCGGTCCGCGGGGTCGAGGTCGCGCTTGAGGGCGGCCACCTCGGCGTTGATGAAGTCGAGCACGCTGCGCCGCTCGCGCCGCCGCGCGGTGCGCTGCTCGGCGGTGCCGCCAGCCCCGAACAGCAGGTCGAACGCCAGCCGCGGATCCCGGATCATCGGGAGCGGCTCGGTCGGCGACGCCCAACTGATCGACCATAGGCGCAGCCGCCGGCCTGGTCGACGTTCTCGATGCAGAGCTGCATCGAGGGGATCGGCGTGTCCTGGCCGAAGCGACCCGCGTAGAGCTGGTCCAGCGAGATGCCGGCCCGCACGTCCGAGCTCTCGGTCTGCTTCGGATGCGACTGCGTCAGGAACGTGGCGCTCGACCGGAAGTGGTCGCCCCCGATCTCCGGCGGCGTCACGGCCTCGGCCGGCGCCACGTCGGTGTCGCTGACGATGGTCAGCACGTCGCGGAACGGCTCCAGCGGGCTCAGCGCGCCCGGTGTCAGGTCGAAGTCGTGCCCCTCCGCGGCCGGCGACCACAGATGGCGGGACGCCCCGTAGGCGGTGCTGCCGGCGGCCCCGTGCACGTTCTCGATGGCGACCAGCCGGGTCGGGTCGGCGGCGGACCGCGCGGCGGCGGCGCGCGCCCGGTTCATGCCGGCCGGCACGAAGGCGTCGAGGAACGGCAGCGCCACGCTCACGCCCACGCCGCGCAGGAACGTGCGCCGGGGCAGATGCTTGCCGGTGATCAGGGTCATGGAATGCTCTCCCCCGCCAGCCCGCCCTTCATCCGGAACGCCGGCGTGCGCACGACGCCGAGGATGAAGGCGGAGAGGCGGTTGTCCGCGGCCGCCGCGGCGCGGGCGATCTCGCGCACGGCAGGCATGTCGTAGTGCTCCAGGCGCCGGCCCAGCGCGTAGGCCATCAGGTTCTCGACGAAGGTCCGGACGATCGGCGCGGGGCGCCGCAGCAGGGCCTCGCGCAGGTCGGCGGCGCTACGCAGCGGCGTGCCGTCGTAGAGCTCGCCCGACGCGTCGATCCGCGCGCCGTTGTCCCACAGGCGGCGCGCGCCGGTGACGTCGTAGCGCTCCAGGGCCAGCCCGATCGGGTCCATCATGCGGTGGCACGAGGCGCACGCCGGGCTCGCGCCCGCACGGAGAGCAGCCGGCCGTCCTCGGCGACGACCGTGTCCTCCAGATCCGGCACGTCGGGCGGCGGCGGAGGCGGGGGACTCCCCAGCAGCACCTCCATCGCCCACTTGCCGCGCAGCACCGGCGAGGTGCGGTCGGCGTAGGAGGTCAGGGCCAACACGCTGCCGTGCCCGAGCAGCCCGCGCCGCGGCTCGCCCGGCGGATACGTCACGCGGCGGAACCCGGAACCAACGACGCCGGGAATCCCGTAGTGCCTCGCGAGACGCTCGTTGACGAACGTCCAGTCGGCGTCGAGCAACTCCAGCACGCTCCGATCCTCGCGGAGCAGATGCAGGAAGAAGAGCTCGGTCTCGCGCCTTGAGCTGCTCGTCGAAGTCCGGGTAGACGCGCACGTCCGGCTGCAGCGCCTCCAGGTCCGGCAGCCGCAGCCACTGGGCCGCGAAGCGCGTGGCCAGCGCCTCGGCGCGGGGATCGGCCAGCATCCGCCGCACCTGCCGCTCGAGCACGTCCGGTTCCGACAGGCTCTGCGCCGCGGCCAGATCGAGGAGCTCGGCGTCCGGCACGGACGACCAGAGGAAGAACGACAGCCGCGAGGCGAGGTCGTGGTCGGAGATGGGGAAGCTGGCGGTGGCCGGCACGTCGACCGGGGGCTCCTCGAAGCGGAACACGAAGTGGGGGCTGGCCAGCATCCCCT
>JAGWAH010000126.1 GCA_021296515.1 Acidobacteriota bacterium
GGCTCCGATTGCCGCCCAACCGGGCCTGACTAGCAGTCTACGCCGTTCTACGGCGCAGACTCCTAGCCGAGCTTGTAGCGGCGCGTCAGGAAGTAGTAGACCAGCTCCAGCTTGAGCGTGCACTCGTCGCCCTGCACGGCCGCGCCGCCGCACAACGCCGTGACCTCCGCCGTGGCGTCGCCCGCCGAATGCGCCGCTTCGAGGTCGGCCCTCAGGCTCGCGGCCTGATCACGGTCGAGCCGGCGCACCGGACACCCGTTGCAGACGAGCGTGTCGAACGTGAGGGCCTTGCCCTGCGAGTACGCGGCGCGCGGGCTCACCTTGCCGGCGCCGGCGCCGATGGAGCCGGACGCCTCGGCCCAACCGTGGACCAGCAGGATACCGGCAGCGAGCAGCACGCCCAGGAACATCAATCGCTTCATTTCATTCCTCCTCAAAGTCATTCTGACCGCGAAATCGGTTCGAACTCTGGCAGCCGAACCGGACGAACCCTCGCCAGCGTCCTGTCGAAATCCCGGGCGACCATCCGGTCGCGCATCAGCGCTGCTGCCGGTTCAGGCTCCAGTCGTAGTCGTGCTCCAGCGCCCCTTCGAAGCCCCGCAGGAACTCCGCGAGATCGTCCTCGGCGTGCTCGATCAGGTGCTCCATCACCGTTTCCTCGGTGTTTCCGAAGTCCTCGGTGTACCAGTCGTAGATGCTCGAGATGACTATGAAGTCGTCGTCGACGACATCCACGCCGCGCGGGTTGTTCACGTAGTCCCGCGCGCCGGCGTCGAGCAGCTCCTCGGTGTTGGCGGCGGTGAAGGCCGTGTCGAGCAGGTGCGGGCAGCCGTAGGCCGCGCAGTTGACCGCGTAGTGAATCCACGCAGGATGCCGTGCTCCATGTGGTTCAGGGTCAGATCCTCGCCGGCGACGCTGGCGTGCACGTCGTCCCACGGACCGGTGTAGGGAACCACGCCCTCGTGGATGTCCCGAATGGTCTCCACCGGATAGGCGTCCAGCACCACCTTGACCGTCAGCGCGTTGTAGAAGTTGATCCAGTACGCCATCTGCTCCGCGCGGTTGTAGTCGCGGGGATCGAGCCCCTGCAGGTAGTCGAGATAGCCGGCCAGCTTCGCGGCGTCCCCGGCATTGGCCTGGAGCGCCTCGTAGTCGACCAGGTTGACGCCCGACTCGTCGGCTGCCACATAGCCGTCCATCGATGCGCTCGACGCTCGTCTCGTCGCTGGCGTCCCAGCCCGCAATCTCTTCCGGTTCCGGCGCGCCGCAGGCGGCGGCGACCACGGTCGCGCCGAGCAGCGCCATGACGATGCCCCGAAGACGACCCGCGGGCACCGCTGCTCTCCATGTCCGGATCGCCTCCATCGCCGTTCTTCCTGGTTGGTCCCGCGCCTCGGGAGCACTCGCCGACCGCACCATCCTGCCCCTCCTCCCAAACCGTACCGCCCTGCTACATACGAACCCTGAGCGTCGGCCGGTTCGGCTACCCGCATTATGTCACGCACGTAGAATAGAAGAACAGAACGTGCGAGGCCGGTTCTTCGATATCCGTCCTTCCTTGTCAGGTGCGGGTCAGTCAAGCTTCACACGACGGCTGCGAAGTCGAGCGACCATCCCGAGAATACCGACGCTGGCACCGACGACCCCCTTCACCGTCCCACCGACCTTCGAGTGGCCGAAACGCCGCCGCCGGGAGTCCACCGGCGTCTCGACGATCCGCATCCGCATCTGGATCGCCTTGATCTGCATCTCCACCGTCCAGCCGTAGGCCGTGTCGCGCATGTCGAGCCGGCGCAGCGCGTCCGCGCGTATGGCCCGGAAAGGACCCAGGTCGGTCACCCTGTGGCCCCAGAGCAATCGAATCAACAGCGACGCCACCTGGTTGCCCGCGATCTGCGGCGGCGACAGCGCCCCCGGCTCCATTCGCCCCAGCACGCGTGAGCCGATCACCAGGTCGGCCCCGTCCGCCGTCGCGCGCAAGAGATCGAGCGTCTGCCGCAGGTCGCACGACTGGTCGCCGTCCACGAACAGCACGACGTCCACCGGGCGGAGCGCGGCGATAGCGGTCAGACACGCACGACCGTAGCCGGGCCGCGGCTCGACGGCCACACGCGCCCCCGCCGCGCGAGCCCGTTCCGCGGTGGCGTCGGTGGAACCGTTGTCGCACACGACGATGTCATCTATGACATGTCGCCCCTCCGCCGTCCGCAGAGCGAGCAGCCCACCGACCACCTCGCCGATGTTCTCCGCTTCGTCTCGCGCCGGAATCACCGCCGCTACCGTCAACCCCTCGTACATGGTTGCGGTCACCCGCCTGCGGCATCGACAGGACCGCCGGAACCGGGCCGCCCTCGTCTGGCGAGGAGTCTGCGCCACGGAAGTCTCGCGCCAGCGGAACTTCCAATGCGAGGTCGCGCCAGATCCCAGCCGAGCCCCGCCAGAACAAGGCCGAACTGCAGCCAGCGCGCCCACAGCGGCTGTGCGTACGGGTGCATCTCGTAGTCCTGCAGGTTGAGTCCGGTAACGTAGCTCAGGAGGATGGCGACCGAGGCCGTCCAGGACCAGACGCTGGGAAACACAGCCGCGAAGGGCAGCAGCCATAGCAGGTACCACGGGTTGATCACCGGCGACGACACCAGCAGTGCGCCGAACACCCAGTCCCCGCGCGGAATGCCGTGAGCGTCTCTTCGTGTGTACCAGAAATAGCAGCACCAGATTAAGGCGAACGCGAACCCCAGCACGAGCCTGGCCTCGAACCGGGGCAGCATGGTTGCCAGCAGTCCGTACAGCGCCGAGTTGAACTCCCAGTCCCGCGCGAAGACCTGCAACGACGCGAGGTCGGTCCCGCCGAGCAGCGCGAACGGACCGTAGAGCGCCGCCAGCGTGACTCCGAAAACGAGCCAGTGCCTGAAGCGCGCCCTGGCCAGCACCAGCGGGGCCAGCACGAGTCCGAAGGTCTTGGCCCCGGCGGCCAGGCCCAGACAGACGGCGGCGTCCGGCCAGCGGCGCGTTCGCGCCAGCACGATGGCGGCGAGCAGCAGGCAGGCCCCGGCGCCGTCCGGGTGCGCCGTGAAGGCGATCTCCTTGACGACGAGCGGGCACCAGGCATAGAGCAGGACGTTGGCTGACGACGTCAGGCGCAGCAGCAGGACCACCGTCGCGAGATCGACTGCGATCAGGACGGCCTGCAACACCGCGACGCTGGCCGGCTGCAGCCAATAGCCGAGCAGGAACACGAGCTGCGTGGTCGGGCCGTAGATGGTCGGCAGCTCCGGGTAGTTGATCCCGTCGAGCACGCCCTGAAACAGCAGGGGAACGCCGGGGTCGACGAAGAACTCCTCCGGCGCCGCGCCGTAGGGCGTGCCGACCGTCGCGAAGCGGTAGGCGTCCCACAGGTAGCGGTAGAAGTCGTCCTCGTAGAACGGCCCGCCGGCCAGACCGCAGATCCGGAAGACGACCGCCCAGAAGATCAGCCGGCCGACCGGAAACGGCTCCCCGCGACGGCGGAAGTACAGATAGAGCCCGAAAACCGGCAGGCCGGTCCACCCGACGAGAACGAAGAACGCCGCCAGGTCGGGCTCGCCCGGTTGCCGGGCCGCGAAGGCGAGTGCGGCGTAGCCCAGCGCGCACCAAGCGCCGACCGCATCCACGTGGCGCATCGGTCTCGCCGGCGTGTCAGGGCCGCGGTGACGGCGACCGGTCCGGGAAGTAGCGGTCGAGCGTCGCCGGGGCCGGCTTCGGGGTCAGCCGCGACACCACGACCATGAGCAGCGACGAGCCCAGCAGCATCGGCAGCACGGGCATGTAGCCGAGGACGTCGGTACCGCCGGGCGTACGGGTTACGACGTCGACTCCGGCGACCGTCCAGACCGGCACGACGGTCCCCGGCGGCGGGGCCGGCACGACGGCCTGCAGGATCGCAATCGCGGTCATCGTCGCGGCCGTCCAGGCGACCACGGCCAGCGCCCCCCACTTGGTGCTCCCGCGCCAGAAGAGCGCCGCCACCAGCAGCGGCAGCAACGCGGTGAATCCCGAGAACGCGTACTGCACGGCGATCCCGAAGATGCCGGGAGGCGCCTGCAACGCGATGACGTAGGCCACGAGGGCAATCAGAACGACGAACAGCCTCCCCGTCTGCACCTGCACCGCCGGCCCGAACCGGGCCTTCCCGCCGTACCAAGCGAACACGTCCTCGGTGAACATCGTGGAGAGCGCCAGGATCTGCGAGTCGCTGGCCATCACCGCGGCCATGATGCCGGCGCCGAGCAGTCCCGCGAGCCACAGCGGAGCGTAGTGCTCCAGCATCAGGATGATGACGTCGTCCCCGGCCGCCGCGCGCTGCAGGTCCGCCGTTTCCGCCGGCGACAACGTCTCGCGCTCGGCGGCGAGGGTGGCCCGCGCCTCGATCTTCGACTCGATGCCCGGCACGTCGGTCATCGCGTTGGCCGCAAGCCCGAGGAACGTGCACGGCAGCCAGATCGCCAGGATGCAGAGCGGATAGAAGACGACTGTCTTCCGGAACTGCCCCATCCGCCGCGCGGTGAGGCAGAAGATGGAGATGTGGGGGAACATGATCGACGAGAGCGGGATCAGCATGTAGCTGAAGAAGAACTCCGGTGGCACGCGCTCGCGGGTGAGGAGCGCCGCCGTCTCCGGCGCGTCGGCCAGCCGCTCGATAGCCTGCGGGAACCCGCCGATGCTTACCCCGATGAACACGATGGCGGCCGCCCCGAAGGTCAGGAAGAGGACCGTCTGGAACGTGTTGACCCACGCCGTCCCCTGCATGCCGCCGAAGAAGACGTAGCTCATCACGACGGCAGCCACGACCAGCCCCCCGAACCAGTACGGCACCACTCCCCCGCTCACCGCGTTCAGCGTCGTGCCGCCGCCCATCACCGCAATGACGATGTAGGGCACGAGCAGCGTCGCCTGCACCGCGAAGATGGCGGTTCCGATATGCCCGCACTCCCACCGGTCGCGGTACATCTGCACCGGCGTCATGAAGCCGAACCGCTTGCCGAGCGCCCAGATCCGCGTGCCGAACAGGTACACGAGGACGAACCCATCAGGCCGTAGGTCACCACCCCGTTGGCGAAGGCGTGCCCCGCCGAGCCGAGGATGGTGAACGCCGTCATGTTGGTGCCGAAGAGCGAGAGCAGGAAAACGTACTGGCCGAGCGAGCGGTTCGCGAGGAAGTAGCCTTCCGCCTCCTCGCGCCCGCCGGCGCGCCGGAAGGCGAAGATGCCGATGTAGAGGACGACGCCCAGGTAGAGGAAGACGACGATCGCGGGAATCACGCACGCTCTCCAGTCCCGGCCGTCGGGTTGGAGACCGTGTCCGCCGAATCTGCGTCAGCTTCGAGATGCGCGGGCCAGGCGAACCGCACGAGCGCCCACATCAGGACCGCGACCACCAGCGAATAGACGGCGTGGTAGAAGAGGCCGACCGGCAGGAATCCGAAGACCAGGGGCCGCGCCGCGTTCCAGAACCAGACGTCCTGGTGCAGCAGGTACAGGGCGCACACCGCGGCGGCCAGCAACCAGTTGCGCATCGCTCTCCGGCGCCCGACCGAGGCGCCCGCGCTCAGCATACATCGCCGGCTTCAATCCGTCGCGCACGTCGGGCAGTCGTCGGGCGCCCCCCGCGCGTTCGGCGTCTTCATCGGCAAGCGCCATGGAACCCGTCGGGCTCGCTCCGGGGACTTTCGACGCTCTTTCGCTTGACCGACCGAAATGGTCGGATATAGAGTGCAGCAACACTGCAACTGAGACTCAGTCTCAGTTCAAGGGCAGATTGCTCGCCGGGTGGTGCAGCACCCGGCGAGCTGGATGAGCGCGAGGTCCGCAGCGCGGACCCATCACACAGAGCACGCATGACGGCGCTCGCCCGCTGCGAGTGTAGGCAACGGGAGACGCCATGACTCGTTTCGTCCCGTCCGTGCTGGCAGGCCTCATCCCGGCCCTGGTCCCGCTCTCACCCTCTCCGGTCCCAGCGATGGAGTGATTGGAAGGACTGCAGACCCAGACGGGCGTCCCCGCACATGGCCTGGAAACCGCGCGAGGACGCGCCTCGGCCGGTTGAACATGACCGACAACAAGCACTTCGAGTGGTGGAACGTACGCGGTCGCCCGGCGAACGACCCGGTCATCGACAGATACACGAGCCTCGCTCGGGTACGACTGGTAGCAGGCGTACGAGGGGAGAGTCTGAAATGGAGTCGACCATGCACGGCAACGGTGAATCGGAAACGCTGGCAAGGAGAGCGGAGCTGGCGGTGTACCAGTGCGGGCACGGTCTGCTCCACGTGCGCGTCAACCGCGTGACGCTGACGCTCAGGCCGGAGGAGTTCAGCCGGCTCGCGACGCTCGTCGGAGAAGCCCACATCCGGCTGGGCGCCCGCGAGGCGTTGCGCACCTGTGCGACCCATTGAGATTCACCCGTACGAAACGGACGAGGAACAGACATGTTGAAACGAGCCCGAACGGGAGTACTGCTTGCCGTGTCGTTCGCGCTGGCGGCGCCCGGGATCGTCCAGGCCCAGGGAGTCCTCCTGCTCGCACACGGCGGCCGCGACGACTGGAACCGGAAAGTGCTTGAACTGGCCTCGCAGGTCGACTCGACCCTGCCGGTCGAGGTGGCGTTCGGCATGGCGAACAAACGCACGATCCAGGATGCGGTGGATCGACTGGCGGAACGCGACGTCAAGGAGATCGTCGCCGTGCCGCTGTTCATCTCGTCGCACAGCAGCGTCATGCGCGCCACCGAGTACCTGCTGGGCACCCGCGCCGATGCGCCGCCGCAACTGGAGGCCTTCGCCCGCATGGGCGCCCGACGCGCATCCGGCGGGCCCGATGACGACCCCGATTTCGATTGGACCACGCCGCTCGAAGCCACGGCGCTGATCGCGGTGACGACGGCCCTGGACAGCCACGCGCTGGTCGCCGAGATCCTGCTCTCGCGTGCGCTGGACGTCAGCCGGCAGCCGGAAGAGGAAATCGTCGTGGTGGTGGCGCACGGCCCGAGCTCGGAAGAGGACAACGCGCTGTGGCTCGCGAACATGGGCATCCTGGTCGAGACGATGCGCTCGCGTACGCGCTTCAGCCGCATCGAGCACCTGACGGTGCGCGACGATGCGTCCGACCCGGTTCGGGAGCAGGCGACGGCGGCGTTGCGCGCCGTGGTCGAAGGCGCGGTTCAGGAAGGCAGGTCCGTGTTGATCGTGCCGCTACTGCTGTCCTACGGGGGCATCGAGGCCGGCATCCGCCGGCGGCTCGAGGGTTTGCCGTACCGGATAGCCGGTCAAGCCCTGCTGCCGGACGAACGCCTGGCCGAGTGGGTGCTGCTGCAGGCAACCGTGCAATAGAAGCGCCCGCCGGATGCAGCAGCACTACCGCACGCGTGGTGGCGGCAGTTCACCCGCGGTTGGCGCCTCGTGGCGCGGCGTCGGGCAACCGTGGAACAATGGAACTTCGACGACACATGCGCCTCATTCCCCGTTACCCGTTCGTTCCCGCGCTGGCGGTGACGATCTCGCTGCTGCTGGTCCCCTGCGGCGCCCTGGCCCAGGACGAGGTCGCCGGACGGCAGAAGGATGCCGAGCCGGCAACCAATCCGGATCCGGAAACTGCACAGCCGGACGGCGAGCCGCTGAGCTTCCTCGACGCGGTCACCGTGACGGCGAACTTGAGCCCGGCGCCGGTGCAGGACACCCCCGGCACGGTCTCGGTCATCGACGACGAGACCATCGAGGAACGCCTGGTGCAGGACTTCGCCGACCTCGTCAAGTACGAGCCGGGAGTCTACGTAGAGAACAGCGTGACCCGGCTCGGCCTCAACGGCTTCAACATCCGCGGCATCGGCGGCAACCGCGTCCTGACGCAGGTCGACGGCGTGCAGACCGCCGAGCAGTTCGCGTTCGGCCCCTTCAGCATCCACCAGGCGGGGCTCGACGTCGATGTCCTGAAGTCGGTGGAGATCGTGCGCAGCGCCAACTCGGCGCTCTACGGCAGCGACGCCCTCGGCGGCGTGGTGTCGCTGTTCACGAAGGATCCGGCGGACTACCTGCGCGGGCGCCGCTTTCACCTCGGCGCCAAGACCACCTGGGACGGCCGCGCCAACGAGACGAGCGGCCAGCTCTCGCTCGCCGCGGGAACCGATCGGCTGCAGGGCTCGCTGTTCGCCAGCGTCCGGCGCGGCCACGAGATCCGCAACCAGGGTGTCGTGACCACGACCGACGACACCCGCACGGCGCCGAACCCGCAGGACGTCGCCGGCTCGCAGCTCCTGGCCAAGCTGGTCGTGACGCCTTCCCCGGGCAACATGCTGCGTGCGGCGGCCGAGGTCTACGACACGCGCGTCGAGACGGAGTGGTTCTCGGACCGGGCGCGGATCGCGCTGGGCAACCTGCGCTACGACACCCTGGACTCGGATGCCGTCGACACGCAGGACCGCCTGCGGGTATCGCTGGACCACACGCTCGCCGGCCGGCGACTCGATTACCTCTCCTGGCGCGTGCACGGCCACGCCAACGACACGTCGCAGGTCATCGACCGCGAGCGCCTCACGCTGGTCGACGGTGCGCTGGCCCCGACCCTGCGCCACGGGACCCTCGACTACGAGCAGGCCGGTTACGGCGGCTCGGTACAGACCCGGCACGGGCTGCCCGGCCCGCGCGACGGCGTGCTGCTGACGGCCGGCGGCAGCTACGCGGCGGACGATTTCGACATCCTGCGCGACCGCACCGAGACGTTCGCCAGCAGCGGGGCGCCGGTACCGACGGACCTCGTCTTCCCCACCAAGTACTTTCCGCGCAGCGCCGTCGCCGAAGCCGGCGCCTACGTCCAGGCCGAATTCCTGCTCGGCCGCGTCACCCTCGTGCCGGGACTGCGGTACGACCGCTACACGCTCGACGCGGACCAGCAGGATCCGATCTACCTTGCCGGCCTCAACCCGGAGGCGGCTGATTTCGCCGACGCCGCACTCTCGCCCAAGGTGGGCGCCGCCGTGCGGCTGAACGACGCCCTGACCGTGCACGGGCAGTACGCCGGCGGATTCCGGGCGCCGCCGTACAGCGCCGTCAACACCGGCTTCACGAGCCTGCGCGGCGGCTACACGACGCTGCCCAACCCCGAGCTGCGCGCCGAACGCAGCGACAATCTCGAACTGGGCGTGCGGGCCGATCTCGACCGCGTGAGCCTGGGCGCCACCGTCTTCTCGAACTGGTACGACGGCTTCATCGAGCTCAAGTCCCTCGGCGAGAACCCGGGCACCCGGCTGCTCGAGTTCCGCAGCGAGAACCTCGAAGCGGCGAGAATCCGCGGCCTCGAGGTGCGCGCGGAGGCCTACCTGAGCGGCAGCCTCACGCTGCGCGGCAGCTACGCGCGCATCGAGGGCGTCGAGGTGCTCCAGGACGCCGCGACCCCGGCTCTCGCGGAATCGACGCCGCTCGGCTCCGTTGCCCCGAACGAAGGCGTGGTCGGCCTCCGCTACGCGCGGCCGTCCGGCCGCTGGGGCCAGGAGCTCTCCGTACGGCTGGTCGAGTCCGCCGTCGGACGGTTCGACGAGGACTTCTTCGAGCCGAACGGCTACGGCGTGGTCGACCTGGTGGGCTTCATCTCGCTGGCCGAATCGCTCACGCTGCGGTTCGGACTGCTCAACCTGACCGGCGCGAAGTACTTCGAATGGTGGAACGTACGGGGCCGGCAGGCAGGCGACCCGGTGATCGATCGCTACTCCAGCCCCGGGCTCAGCGTCATCGGCTCCGTCGGCTACGACTGGTAGGGGAGCCGGCGCCGCCCGCTACAGGCTGAACCGCACCTCGCCGACGACGGTGCGCCGCAGGATGTCGCCGAAGACGTGCTGCTGGATGCTCTGGTTGAAGAGGTTCGTCACCTTGACGAGCGTCGTGATCGCGCCGTCGTTCCATTTCACACCGAAGCTGCCGTTCACCATCGTGTACCCGTCCGAGTAGCCGTGGAACTCCGGCGTCAGCACGTCGGACCAGAACGCGGCGGACGCGGCGCTGACGGACCCGTTGCCGAGAAAGCGCGACCCGTCCAGGGAGACGCCCACGTTGACCCGATGGGTCGGAGGCAGGCTCAGTTCCGTCGGCAGATACGGGTTGTCCGATTCCAGGATCCGCGGATCGTCCTGCCACGAGTAGTTGAACCACGCGGACGCCGACCGCGAGAGGCGGCGATCGACCCACAGCTCGGCGCCGAGCTGCTGCGTCGGTCCCAGGTTGACGTAGGTGAACGCCGTCCGCGGCAGGACGGCCCCGACCAACGCCATGAACGTCAGCGCCTGCGGCGGGAGCAGCCAACCGGGCGGCGGGTTCTCGGCCGTGTAGGGATCGGCGTCGGCGGGCAACGGCACGAAGGTGATCGGGTCGTCGCGACGGTTGAGGTAGACCGCCGCCCCGGCCGTCGTCCTCTGTCCGAACGTTCCCGTGTAGCTCAGCTCGTACGCCGTCAGCGATTCCTCCGTAATCGCGACGCGCGGCTCGGCGCCGACCGCCACGTCGCTGCCTGCTGCCCGGACCGTGAGCGGAAACGGCTGTGCGGTGGTCTGGTCGAGTTGCTGCTCCAACTGCTGCAGGGCCCCCTGCGCCGTCGCCGGCGGCAGGCCGGACGGCAGCAGTAGCGGGAGGAAGGGCCGGAAGACCGCCAGCGAGCTCAGGTCGACCGGCTGCACGACGTTCATGTCCAGG
>JAGWAH010000015.1:0-22242 GCA_021296515.1 Acidobacteriota bacterium
GGCTCGCGATGGCCTGCTCCTTGTCGGCATCCGGCAGGACCACCAGGTGGTTCTTGGCGCCGGCGAGCGCCTGCACCCGCTTGCCGTTCGCGGCGGCCGTGGCATAGATGCTCCTGGCGACGGGCGCGGAGCCGACGAAGCTGACCGCGCGCACGTCCGGGTGCGTCAGCAGCGCCTGCACCTGCTCCTTGCCGCCGTGAACCACCTGCACGAGCCCGTCCGGGGCGCCGGCTTCGGCCAGCAGCTCCATCAGCCGGTTGGGGACCGTCGGATCCTGCTCCGACGGCTTCAGCACGAAGGTGTTGCCGCAGGCGACGGCCAACGGGAACATCCACAACGGCACCATGGCCGGGAAGTTGAACGGCGTGATGCCGGCGCACACGCCGACGGGCTGGACGAGGCTGTAGGTGTCGATGCCCCGGGCGACGTTCTCGACCGTCTCGCCCATCATCAGCGACGAGATGCCGCAGGCATGCTCCGCCACCTCGATGCCGCGCCAGACCTCGCCGCGCGCGTCCTCCCAGGTCTTGCCGGTGTCCCGGCACAGGAGCCGGGCTATGTCGTCCTGGTTCTTTTTCAGGACGTCCTGGTAGGCGAACAGCAGCCGCGCCCGCTCCGGCGTCGGCACGTCCCGCCAGGTCCGGAAGGCGGCCTTCGCCCCCTGGACCGCGCGGTCCACCTCGTCGGCGGTGGCGAAGGGAACCTCGCAGAGCACCTCCTGGGTGGCGCGGCGCTGCTGTCTATGAATCGACCGTCTACGAAGAGCTTGAGCTTGTCCATGGGTCAGGGTCTGCCGCACTCGCGGCGCAAACGATCCGGAAAGTGTACGACGTGCAGTTGTTGTCGCCGACGGCGGTTGATTAAGCGGTACGGCGTCCGATGGCGCCGTCGTACGCCCGCCGTACCTCTTCCGCGATGATGTCCAGCCCGCGTTCCGTCCTCTCCCAGTCGTCGGCGTAGCTGATGCGGATGCACTCCCGCTTGTGCGGCCAGTCGTCGTCCTCGCGCCCCGGAAAGAAGTAGTGCCCGGAGACGACGATGACGTCGCGCTGCTTGAGCCGCTCGTAAAGCGCCGCGTTGGTTATCGGGAGCCCCGGCATCCAGAGCCACAGGAAGAAGGCCCCCTCCGGCTTGTGAATCCTGATGGGATAGTCGTTCAGTCCGGCGCGGAGCCGCTCGACCGCGCGGGCCGCACGCTCCGCGTAGTGGGGTCGGATGACGTCGCGCGCGAGCGGCAGCAGCGCGCCGTTCTCGATGAGCTTGGTGCCGAGCGCCGGGCCGAGCCTGCCCGGCGACAGGCAGTAGATCGCGGTGGCCGCGGCCAGCGCCTCGATGAGCTCCTCGTTCGCGATCACGATGCCGGTGCGGAATCCGGGGAGTCCGAGCTTCGACAGGCTCATGCAGACCACCGTGTGCTCGTCCCACACGGGCGTCGACTCGCCGAACACGATGCCCGGAAACGGCGCGCCGTACGCGGTGTCCAGGATGAGCGGCACGCCGCGGGCACGGGCGATGGCGCCCAGCCGCTCGACCTCCTCGTCGGTGATCACGTTGCCGGTCGGGTTGGTGGGTCGCGATACGCAGATCGCGCCGATGTCTTCCACCGCGTCCAGTCCGTCGAAATCCACCCCGTACTTGAAGAGCTTGTCGTCCAGCTCGTGGATGGTCGAGCGGCGCGCCGTGAACAGGCCCGGCGTGAAACCGAGGTCCGCATAGCCGATGTACTCGGGCGAGAGCGGCAGCAGGATGCGGCGCGCCGGCCGGCCGTCGTCCATCGGCCCCGCCAGCAGATTGAACAACGGAAGGAAAGCGGACTGGCTGCCGTTGGTCAGGGCGATGTTGCGCGCGGTGACCTTCCAGCCGACCTCGCGCCGGAAGAGTGCCGCCAGGGCGTTGGCGAAGTCCCGATCGCCCTCGGGCCCGCCGTACAGGCCGATGGCCCGCTCGAACGCCCCTTCGCGCCGCAACAGCGACTCCATGTGACGCCGAAACGTCGCTTCCGCGGCCGGAATCAGGCTGGGACTGCCGCCCCCCAGATTCATGATCGCGCCGCCGGCCGCCGCGATCGCGCCGAGGTCGTCCATCAGCGACCGCGTGCCGGAGTCGCCGAGCAGCCGTCGTCCGTACGCGGAAACATCCATCCCTTTAACGATAGAACGAACAGGGTCGTGGTCGCCGGCCATGATCGGGGCGGTTGATCCTGGGGCCGGACCGCGGGTGACACCGGACCAGCTACCCGACCAGCGGCCGGAAGTCGACGTCGGTCATGGGCTCGTGGCTGCCCCAGTTGCCGGCCAGCTCGATCAGCAGGCGCTGCTTGGACGGCGCCGGCAGCGGATTGACCCGCACCACGTGGGCCACGCAGGTCCCCGGGCTCTCCGCCATCGCCATCATGAGGTCCTTGACGAGATACCGCGGCGCCCAGCCGATGACGTGATAGTCCAGGGTCTGGAGCTGCACCGCCACCCGGGCGACCGGGTTGGAGAGCTCCAGCGTCACGTGGAGCCGATCGTCCGCCACCACGCGGTCGAGCCGCGCTTGCGCAGTCGCGTTGACGTAGCGCCAGCCGTGCAGGAAGAACCGGCACCGGAAACCGCCGTCGTCGCCCTTCTCGATCTTCGGAAACACCTCGAAGGCGTCGGTCCCGGAGGCTCCGCCGTCCACCGCCAGAATCTCGATCGGATCCGCCTGCACCGACAGATCGAGGTTCCTCACGTAGGTGACGAAGTCCGGCCGCCCGAGCGTCGTGATGCGATTGCTGAAGAGCGGAAACAGCTCGGGCGCCCGATAATCCTCCCGCAGCGACGGGAAATCGGCGGCCAGGGGAAAACCCACGTCCCGTTGCGCCCGCTCGGCGCCGCCGGTATAGCGAAACCGGAACTTCGAGTGCTCCGGGTCCGCGTCGAGCCGGCCCACCGGAAACCACTGCCGGCTCCGATTGTCCTGCCAGGCCAGGAACAACGTTCTCGCACTCATCTGATCATGCTCCGCAGCGAGTGCTCGGCCAGCGTCCGCATCCTGTCGTTCGCAGAGCGTCCAGAAACGGATCTGCCGGTGGCCCCCGACGGCAGACCCCCGCCGCCCGGCGCGAAGCCCGTCAGCGCCCGAGCAGCTCCGACGGACGATGCAGCACGTAGCGCACGAGCCGCCGCCGGCTGACCTCCCCGGCGTAGATGTTGCCGTCGAAGTCGACGCCGAGGAACTCGATGCCCGCGCCGACGTCCTCGTCGTGCTGGGGAATGAAGTGGGTCACCCAGGCCTGGTCGGTCTTCAGGTCGCCGATCCGCACGCCCTTCTCCCAGCCCAGGTTGCTCCGCCAGTTGTCGGGCGGACCCTGGCGCACCATCCCGGACAGGCCGTCGCCGGCGTAGAGGATGTCGTTGCGGTCGATGAACAGGCCGCTCGGCTTGCCGTAGTGCGTCCAGATGTACAGGAGGTCGCCGTCGGAATCGAACACCTGGATCCGGCTGTTGCCCCGGTCGGCGACGTAGACGCGCCCCTGCGAGTCCATCTTGATGTCGTGCGGATCGCTGAAGCGGGCGGCTTCCTTGCTCTCCGAGCCGACCCCGCCGCCTACCGCCAGCAGAAAGGTGCCGTCACTCGAGAACTTCACGATCCGGTTGTTGCCGCCGCGGTGCCCGTCCGACACCCAGATGTCGCCGTTGGGCGCGACCACGACCCCGGAAGGGCCGTTGAAGTGGTGCTCGTCGTCGCCCCAGACGGCGGCCTCGCCCAGGCGCATCACGACCTCGCCCCGCTGGTTCAGCTTCAGCACCTGGTGCCCGATGCCGATCCGCTCGCCCGGCGTGGCCCGCGAGTCGCCGTGCGACCCGCCCTCGGTCACCCACAGGAATCCCTCGTGGTCGAGAAAGAACCCGTGCGGGAAGCCGAAGAGCCCGGCGCCGAAGCTGTCGACCAGGTTCCCCTCGAGGTCGAACTTCATGATCGGGTCCAGGTCCGTTCCCGCGCACTGGTTCGCGCCGCAGCGATCGAGGATCCACAGGTGCTCGCCGTCCGGATCGGGGAAGACCCCGCTCACCGTGCCCATCACGCGGCCCTCGGGCATCTTCTCCCACCCGAAAGTCGCCCGGTACGGGTTGGTGGTCGACGACTGGGCGTGGACGTCCGCGCCCGTCCCGAGCAACGGCCCAGCCAGCACGATCAACGCGACAGCGACTCCGAGAACCGAACCACGTCGACCCGCATTCAGCATTGGCTCTACTCCCTCTCCACTGCGGCCCGGCGAAACGACGCGTGCCCGCACGTGCTCTGTCGATACGCAATATTAGCGCCCTCCGCCGGAGCGTGCGCGGAGGCCGGAAATGTGCGGGTCCGGGTGAAGTCCGCTACGATTGTCGGGCGCCGTGGCGTCCCAGATTCACCCCTATCGCCGTCCGTTGGCCGGCCACGATCCACCGAACGACGTGCCCGCGTACCGGTCCACCGCGCTGCGCCATCCGGCGCAGCCGCTGGTGGTGATTCCGCAGACGCTGTCCGAGATCACGGGTCCCGTGCACGGCTACGGACCGGTGGGACTGCTCGACGGCGACCTGACGCGGCAGCACGACGGCGCTCCCGTCGGCGAGCGCATCGTTATCGCCGGGAGAGTGCTGGACGAGGATGAACGACCGGTCCCGGAGACACTGGTAGAGATCTGGCAGGCGAACGCCGCCGGCCGCTACGCCCACGCGGGAGACACCCACGACGCGCCGCTCGATCCGAACTTCAGCGGGGCGGGCCGCGTGCTCACCGACGCCGGGGGGCGGTACCGGTTCACGACCATCAGGCCGGGCGCGTATCCCTGGGCCAATCACGACAACGCCTGGCGTCCTGCGCACGTGCACTTCTCGGTCTTCGGACACAGCTTCCTGACCCGGCTGATGACGCAGATGTACTTTCCCGGCGATCCGCTGCTGGCGCTCGATCCGATATTCAACGCGGTCCCCGACGCCGGTGGCCGCGAGCGGCTGGTGGCGGCGTTCGATCTGGATGTGACGGAGCCCGGACGGGCGCTTGGATACCGCTTCGACATCGTCCTGCGGGGACGGGACGCCACCCCGCTGGAAGGCTAGGCGCCCGCCATGCTGCCACTGACACCTGCCCAGACCGTGGGTCCCTTCTTCGCCGTTCTCGTGCCGGAACGGGGCCGCCTGGCCCTCGTGAGGGACGCTACGCCGGGGGAGCGCATCGTCCTCGAGGGCGTGGTCCGCGACGGCATCGGCCAACCGGTGCCGGATGCCCTCCTCGAGATCTGGCAGGCCAACGCGGCCGGGCGCTGCAATCACCCCGAGGACCCGCGCACCAACGGGCGCGACCCGGCGTTCGACGGATTCGGCCGGGTGCACACGGACGCCAGGGGCCGCTTCCAAATCGAGACCATCAAGCCGGGATCGGTACCCGGCCCCAGGGGCCGGCCCCAGGCGCCGCACCTCACGGTCGGGCTCTTCGCCCGCGGACTGCTGACGCGGCTCGTCACGCGCATCTACTTCGAGGACGAGCCCTGGAACGCACTGGATCCGATCCTGGCCCACGTAGCGCCGGACCGCCGGCCGACGCTGGTCGCGGCACACCGAGGCAACGGCAAGTACGGTCACGCCATCGTGCTCCAGGGGCGGCGCGAGACGGTGTTCTTCGATGTCTGACGGGTCGGCTCCGCGATGACGGGCGGCGCACGCCTGCACGCCCGCGTGCTGGGCGACGCGGACGTCGCGGCGCACTTCTCCGGCCGGGCGCAGCTCCAGGCGATGCTGGATGTCGAGGCCGCGCTCGCCGCGGCGGAAGCGCAGGTCGGGGTGGTGCCCCCGGGTTGCGTTGCCCCCATTCGCGCGGCCGCGCGGGCCGAGCTGTATGACGGCGCGCGCATCGCCGCCGAGGCGACCGAAACGGGCAATCCCGTGATCCCGGTGGTGCGGCATCTGACCGCCCGGGTGGAGGCAGCCGACGCCGGGGCGGCGCGCTTCGTCCACTGGGGCGCGACCAGCCAGGACGTCCTGGACACCGGTCTGGTGTTGCAGCTCCGGGCCGCGGTCCCGACCGTGATCGACCACCTCGCGCGAGGCGTGCGGGCGGCCGCCGGCCATGCGCGGCGCTACGCCGACGCCACCATGGCGGGGCGCACCTGGCTGCAACAGGCGACGCCGGTGACGTTCGGCCTGAAGGCCGCGGGCTGGGCGGACGCGCTCGACCGGGCGCGGAGCCGCCTGCAGGTCGCGCTCGGCGACGCGCTCGCGCTGCAGTTCGGGGGCGCGTCGGGCACCCTGGCATCGCTCGGGGCACAGGGCCCGGCCGTCACCGAGGCGCTGGCCCGCCGACTCGAACTGCCGGCGCCGGACATCCCCTGGCACGCGCACCGCGACCGGTTCGCGCAACTCGCCTGCGCCCTGGGCATCGTGGCCGGCACGGCCGGCAAGATCGGGCGCGACGTCGCGCTGCTGGCGCAGACCGAAGTCGGCGAAGTCAGCGAGCGGCCGGGGCCGGGACGCGGCGGCTCGTCGACGATGCCGCAGAAGCGGAATCCGGTCGCGGCGTCCATCGCGCTGGCCGCCGCCGGCCGCGCGCCCGGGCTGGTCGCGACGCTGCTCGGCGCCATGGTGCAGGAGCACGAGCGCGGCCTCGGCGGCTGGCAGGTGGAATGGGATACGCTGCCCGATCTGGTGGCGATCGCGGCGGCCGGGGCGCGGGCGGCGGCCGACGCGCTGGACGGTCTGGTCGTCGACACCGATCGGATGCGCGCCAACGCCGACGCGTCCGGCGGCGTCCTCCTGGCCGAGTCGGTCGCCATGGCCCTGGCCGGGTCGGTCGGCAAGCACGAAGCGCACGCGTGCATCGCGCGGGCGTGCCGGCGGGCCGAGGCCGAGCGACGTCCCTTGGCCGACGTGCTGGGCAACGACCCGCTGGTGGCGCGGCATCTCGATCCCGCGGACCTCGCGCGGCTGCTCTCGGCGGACAACTACCTGGGCGCCACCCGCACCTACATCGACCGGGTCCTGGAGCGGCTGGACGCTCCCGGCGGAGACGATGCACGTCGACGCTGACGGCTGCCGGCAGCGGTCATCGAGTTCCTGACACACTGAGGCTGCAATGGACGACAGCGAACGGCACGCGGCGGGGATGGCGATCCGGCGGGAGATTCTGGGCGACGCCTACGTCAACCGGACGGTCGCCGACACGACCGACGCCACCACCGAGATCCAGGACCTGATCACGCGCTACGCGTGGGGAGAAATCTGGACGCGGCCGGGCCTCGACCACCGCACGCGCCGCGTGCTGGTGATCGGGACGCAGATCGCCCTGCGGCAATGGGACCAGTACCGGATACACGTGCGGGCGGCGCTCGCCGAGGGCGGGTTCACCATGGACGACATCAACGAGATCGTGCTCCAGCAGGCGATCTACTGCGGGGCGCCGGCGGCTCTGACGGCCATCAACGTCGCCCGGCAGGTCCTCGACGAGATCGGGGAAAGCTCATGACCGCGGGGGATGCCGGCCCGGCCGCCGGCGCCGCGAGCGCCGCCGCACCGGGGCAGGGCGCTTCGGGCACGACCGGCTCGAACGTCACCACGGCGGGGTTGCTGGGCGCGGCGGCCGTGACCGGCCTGATCCTGATCCTGCCGACGCCCGAGGGACTCCCGCCGGAGGCGCACCGTCTGGCCGCGCTGTTCGCCGGCGTGCTCGTGCTGTGGTCCACCGAGGCGCTGCCGATCGCGGTCACCTCGCTGCTGGCCCTGGCCCTGCAGCCGCTCTTCGGCCTGACGTCGCTCGTCAGCGGGCGGCCGCCCACCCCCGGCGCCATCTTCGGGGCCGCCGCCGCCAACTTCATGAGCAGCGTCTTCTTCTTCGTGCTGGTGATGTTCGCCATCGCCTACGCCTGGGTGAAGACCGGCCTGGCCCGCCGCTTCGCCCTGTGGCTGATCGCGCGGGCCGGCACCGACGCCACGCGCGCGGTGTACGTGTTCATGATCGGCACCGGCATGATCTCGATGGTCGTCTCCGACGTGCCGGCCGCCGCCATCTTCATGGCCATCGCCGTCGGCATCCTCGACAAGCTGGGCCTGCGGCCCGGCTCCCGCTTCGGCCGGGCGGTGATGATCGGCATCCCGATCGCGGCGCTGATCGGCGGCGTCGGCACGCCGGCCGGCAGCTCGATAAACCTGCTCGGCCTCGTCATGATCGAGCAGGCGGGCGGGGAGCGCGTCCCGTTCCTGCACTGGATGGCGATCGGCATCCCGATGGTGGCCGTCCTGCTGCCGGTGGCGGCCTGGGTGCTGGTGAAGTTCTTCCCGCCCGAGATCGCGTCCATCGGCGACCTCGAGGAGATTCACGACGAGCGGCGCCGCAGCGGCCCGGTCAGCACGGCCGAGTGGAAGGTGATCACGATCATGGGGGCGATGCTCACCCTCTGGATCGCGAGCACGTGGCTGCCGGTGTTCGACACCTTCCTGGTGGCCGTCGTCGGCGCGGTGGCGATGTTCCTGCCCGGCATCGGCCTCTTCACCTGGAAGGAGGTCCAGCAGGTGACCGGCTGGGACACCCTGATGTTGATCGGCGGCGTGACGTCGCTGGGCCAGGCGTCGTCGCGGACCGGACTGGCGACGTGGCTCGCCGAGTCGGCCCTCGGCGGCCTCGCCGACTGGAACGCCGTCGCCCTCATCGCCGCGATCAGCGCCTTCACGGTGGTCATCCACCTGATGCTGCCGATCGCCCCGGTCATCAACGCCGTGATGATCCCGCCGATCATGGTGCTGGGCGCCGCGGCCGGCGTGAACCCGGCTCTCTACGCACTGCCGGTCATCTTCACCGCGTCGTGCGCCTTCCTGCTGCCGCTGGACGCGGTGCCCCTGGTCACCTACAGCCGGGGCTACTACCGGATGTTCGACATGCTGTCGCCGGGGCTTGTGATCAGCGCGGTCTGGGTCGTGCTGATGACGGCGCTGCTGATCGTGATCGGGCCGCTGGTCGGGTTGCTGTAGGCGTGGCGACGGCAGGCTGCCGGCATCGGCCAGGCATGAAGGAGACGGGAGGGCTCTTCCTTTCCCTTGCGCCGCTCGGCCTCCATCGTCTACGCTCATGCACGAAGGGGCTCGTGAATGATGATCCGGAGCCACAGTGATGCGCTCCCGTGCCACGTAGGGGTCGGGAACGACAAAGGCGTTCGCGCCGCGACTGTCTACATTACTGTTGCCGACCGTTATCGGCGACGGAGTGCCGTTCAGGGGTGCGCGGCGGTGCGCGGCACAAGGACGGGCAACTACAGTGCGTTACCCCTTATGCGAACACCGCTCAGTTTCGTAAGCCAAGGCCGCTGTATTCCATATGAGTGATGCAACCTCCAGACACCACCGTGTGAACGCTAGGCGCGGCCTAGCCACTGTTGCGTTCCTAAAGGCGCGCTTTGACGTAGGAACGGACCACTTGGGGCTGTTCCAGCCCTTCGTTGACGATGCCCTTCTGCAAACGGAGACTGACGCGATTGAGCTTTCCAGCCTCAAAGATGCGATTCGGAACTCGACCGGCCTAAGTATTCCCATTGAAATCATTAAGACACTACTCAAACGCGCCAAGAAGAAAGGGCTTGTAACTCGGGCGGGCGGCCGCTATCTGCGCACGCAGGGTCACACCAAAACGGATTTCCGCTCGCAAATGCACAAGTTGGAACAGGCAACTGAGAGACTCGTTGCACGCTTCCGGCAGTTCGCCGCGGCACGAGGCCAGCGTTGGGAGTCAGACGATGACACTGTCGCCGCCCTTATACACTTCCTCGACTCTCATCACATCGGCGTTGTCTTGGGACAGCCCATAAGAGCTAGTTCCGTTACTGGCCGGCTTAACCATACCGTCGCCGCCTTCGTTGCTGAAATTGTTGAGGAAGCTGGACCGGACTCAGCCATCCTTGAAAGCATCGTCAAGGGGATCATCGTGCAGAACGCGCTTCTACTGCGTGATGTCCCAATAGATGGGCGCCACCTGTCGGCGCTGACCGTGTACGTTGATTCCGGCGTCCTCCTACGCGCACTAGGTTACGCAGGATCCGCGGAACTGCACGCTACAACAGAGGCACTCGCCTTGCTCCGTGCAGCGGGCGCGCGGTTGCGTGCATTTGATGACACTGTCACAGAGATCGAGAGTATTCTACGAGTTTATGAACGTAAGCTCGGTTCGTCGGCTGGGATCAAGAGCTTACGTCCGACGCCACTGACACACAATTTCCTGACCGCGAAGACGACGCCGACGGAAGTGCGTCAGGAGATCGCACTCATTACCCGCAACCTACAGAGACTCGGAGTCCGCGTACACCCGTTTCCTAGACACAAAGCCGAGTACACGGAGGACGAAAAGGCACTGGCAGGACTTCTCAGGGACCGGAGCAGACAATACGATGAAGATGAACGCAGAGTGTGGCATGACGTGATGGCGATCGCTGCAATTCTTACCCTACGGGAAGGCGCTAGACCCAGCAGAATGTCCAATGCGAAGCACGTTTTCGCAAGCGGGAGCGCTCGCACTGTGATGAATGCAGCGCGCTGGTATCGCCGCAGCTATTCTCACGGCCTGGAACCAATCGTGCACTTTAGGTCGGTTACGAACGCCGCATGGGTTCTTCGGCCGACGGACGCAGCAAATGTTCCGATGCATGAGCTCGCCGCAGTGTGCGCGGCCGTTCTACAACCTTCAACAGAGGTGTGGTCGCGGTTTGTTGAACACCTTGATAAGATGGTTGCAACGGGTGAACTGAGCGACGATGAGAGTATCGCGGTGGTGGCCAATGAGTTCACACGAATGAAGCTGAGCGACTTTGGGCCGGACGAAGATGTGGAGGCGACTACGGTTCGAGAGATCGTGGAACGAGTGCGGGCTGCAGAGCAGACAGAATTCACTTCGCAACTCGATCAGGAGCGACGTAAACGCAATGAAAGCGACAGAGCGGTTGTAATTGCACGATCGGAGATAGCGCAATTGAAGGAGATGGCAAGAGCTCAAGCGGACAGAATAGCGACGGCAGTTACGGCTGGTATCTACGGCGGCATTCTTATCATTCTTGCAAGCGGGGCAGTCTGGACCCTGCCCACGGAATGGTCAAACTCAACACGCGGCAACGAGCTTTGGGGAACAGTGTGGTGGGTTTGTGTGTCGGGGTTTGTTGTCTGTTCGATTCTGGGTTTCACCGACCGATTTCACGTGCTCAACCTCTACGGTTGGCTGAAAGGGTGGCTTACTATGCGAGTGCAGCGCATATTGCTGCCAGAGGAACAACGCGGCGATAGAATTTTCGATATATAGGGGGGGACCCTGCAGCGGCTGCGCGGCTCACACCGAAATCCGCTCGACGACGTCGAACGTCATTCTCCCAGAGGCGATTGTCGGAGAGTTGATCCTTGAGGATTCGACCAACGGCGTAGCTCGCTCGCGAGATCCTGCCACGGCATTCGCCAGCGGTGGTTCGCGGTGGCGTCGATTCGCCACTGGTGGCATCGGATGGGCTGCGACGCCTACCCCGATGCCACGACCCTGTTCATCACGGCCGATGCGGGCGGGAGCAACGGGTACCGGTCTCGCGCCTGGCAGCATGAGCTTCAACAGTTGGCCGACGAGACCGGACTGCGCGCAGATGGCGAGGGCTTACGGCATGCATGTTCAGGGTTCGCTTGCCCAGCGGATCTCGGTCCGCGCGCCGGCGCGGCATGGAGCGCGTCAAGGCCGGCGTGGACCTGCGTCATCGCCGAGCCGCTCGTATCGTCTCCAGCTCTCGAACGAACCGTGCTTCGGCCGGCAAGTGCTCAATCGCCTTGCGATACGCATCCTCGACCTCTCGGAATGGCGCCCGCAGGCGGTTGAGCGTGCGCGCTAGCTCCCGCCACGCCCAACCGTGACGAGTCGGCGACGCATCGAGCTGGATGACCCGCTCCAGGAGCGTCCGGGCTTCGGTGAGGAACCGCCGATTCGATTCGCGCTGACGCCGCCGGTGGGCTTCGGTCGCCAACCAGATCTTGGTCTGTGCGAACTCGTGTAGCGCACGGGGGTCGGCGTAGATGGCGTCTCCGGCGCGCTCGAAGTAGCGGTGCGCGGCGCGGGAGTCCCTCAGACGCCGGGCCAGTATCGCCGCATCAATGGCGTCCTGACCGAACATCATGGGACGGTCGCGCTTGAGCAGTTCCTGCGCCTTCCGCTTGTCGCCGGCCTCCAGCAGGACGTCGACCAGCGTGTTCGCAACATGGGAGGCCGCGCTCGCCGGGCCTTGCGCCTCGAATGTCTCGAGAACGTCCTCGGCGCGGCCGATCTCGCCCCCCTGCCCGTACGAGCGGATCATCTCCCGTGCGAGGATCGCCGAGGCCGGATTCGACGCCCACGCCGACTCGATGCGCCGGACGGCTTCCTCCTGGTCACCCAGAGCCCGCAGGTGAGCTGCGTCTCGCAACGCCGACAGCGCGCCGTACTCCGGGTGCGCGGGCAACGTAGCCTGAAAGAACGTCCGCTGCTCATCGAAGTCGAAACTTGGCGCCGGAGACCCATTCTCCTCCATTGCCCGGAACACCTTCGGCAACCCGGAGAGCCTTCCCTCCGCAAGGCCGAGCTCCTTCAGGAACTCGCCGATGCGCCGATTGCGGGCGGGCGCGGCTCGAACTTGCGCGTTCGCGACCAGATGCCGGTGCTCGATGCCGGGAACCGGCCCCGGATAGCTGATGACCTCGACCCGGCTCGGATAGAGATAGACCTTCGTCGGCTCAGGTTGATCGACATCGTATCCGCGGTGATACATCGCGTTCACGAGGGTCTCCCGCAGGGCCGGCAGAGGATAGCTGACCCAGCCGCGAACCTGGCTGCGGTCCGGCTGCTTCTGTAGATGAGACGTCGAGAGATTCTCGAGGTGATTCAGACAGCCGCGAATCTGATCCGCGAGGGCTCCCCCGAAGACGCGCTCCTCCTGCACGTCCCCGGCCCGGTCCGCGGCGAACTGCACGACCTCGATCCGGGCGCCCCGAAACCACTGCACCGGATCGCTGGAGAAGAACAGGAGACCCGCGTTCCGGGGAACCTCGTGGTCATTAACCCGCGCGGTGATGCGCATGCGGCGATACACGTCGCGAGCGTCAGGTTCGTCGAGCAGCCCGCTGTCGACGTCGCGCAGGTACTCGCGGACCTTGGCCTCGCGCAGATCCTCGACGCGGGCGTCCGACGCCCTCCGATCGTCCCAGGGAACGCGGGCGGTCTGCTGAATGAGCCGCCGGAGCATGTCGCCGCGCTGCTCCGCGTCGACGGTAGAGGAGCCGAGACGCACCCAGTACCGGCCCCGGGCGCCACCCTCGGCCGGTGCCCGGTGAGGTCGCATCTCGCTCGCGGGCGCCCAGACGACCAGCAGGAGCCGGTCGTCCACCGTCTCGGGCGACAGGATGGGAGGATAGTGCGGATCCAGGCGGTTGCAGTTGCCGCGGATCCACTGCTGCGCCGCCTCGACATCCTCGGCGGAGAGACCCGCAGGCGGCAGCGCCGCCCGTCCGTCCCGCTCCCCCACACCGATGACGACGTAGCCGCCGTTCAGGTTGTGGTAGTCGTTCGCGAACGCGCAGATCGTCCGGAGCACCTGGACGCCCGTGGTGCCCGGATCCCACGACGCCTTGAACTCGACGCGCTCAGACTCCACGCCCCGGCAGTGCAGGAGCGCGTCGAGGTTGATCGGCAGGATCCGGCTCATCGATGCAATTATCGGTCACCGGAACCGTGCCCGGGATCCGCCTGCGCCCGCGAGGACCGCTATGCGGCCCGCCGACCGAGCGTGCTCACCCAGCCGATCAGGCAGACCGCGGCGACCCCGACCAGGTTGTGCCACATGAACGACACGTCGGTGAAGGTCGCCACCAGGGCCACCGAGGCCATGCCGCCGATGAGACCCCAGAAGGCGCCGCCCGCGGTGGAGCGCCGCATGCCCACCGCGAGGACGAACACCCCGAGCAGCGAGCCGTAGAAGAAGGACCCGAAGCGGTTGACCACCTCGATCAGCGAGCCGAGGTTGGCGGCGTAGAGCGCGGTGATGGCGGCGAAGATGCCCCAGAAGCCGGTGGCCAGCTTCGACGCCAGGAGGTAGTGCGCGTCGGACGCGCCCGGCCGGAAGTGGCGCCGGTAGAAGTCGATGGTGCTGGCCGCCGACAGCGCGTTGAGCTCGGCCGCGATGCTCGACATGGCCGCCGCGAAGATGGCGGCGATCAGGAGCCCGACGAGACCGACGGGAAGCTGGGTCGTGATGAAGGTCGGAAAGACGTAGTTGACGTCGGTGTAGGCGGCGTCACCCGTCACGTCGCGCACCAAGTCTCGCGCACGCGCCCTGACGCCGTTGACCCGCCCGTCGCTCTCGACGAAAGCCGCTGTGGCGGACTGCGCCGCCCCGTCGTCGCCGGCCTGCCGCGCCGCCACCACCGCCGCCGCATCGGCCCGCCGGTCGGCGTGCGCGGCCCGGAACTCGTCGTCGAGCGCCCGGTACTCGCCCGCCCGCCCGCTCGCCTCGACCGCCGCCTCGTGCGACGTGTTGAAGAGCATCGGCGGCTCGGTGAACAGGTAGAAGCAGAAGACGAGCACCCCCATCGTCAGGATGAGCACCTGCAACGGGATCTTGGCGAACGCGCTCATCAGCAGCGACTGCCGCCCCGCGTCCACCGACTTCGCGGTCAGGTAGCGCTGGACCTGGCTCTGGTCGCAGCCGAAGTAGCCAAGCATCAGGAACAACCCGCCGATGAGGCCGGACCAGAAGGTGTAGGTCTCGTTCAGGTCGAAGGTGAAGTCGATGGCCTGCAGCCGGCCGGTGGCACCGGCGACGTGCAGCACCGGCTCCAGGCTCATGTCGGCGGGCAGGCCGGCGATGAGGGCGGCCACCGCGGCGGTGACGCCGACCATGATCACCACCATCTGCTTGACGTCGGCCCAGGTGACGGCCTGCACCCCGCCCAGCATCGTGTACAGGGTCGTCGGAATCCCGATGGCCAGGATCGTGAGCGGCAGGCTCCAGCCGAGCACGATGGAGAGGATGACGGCCGGGGCCGCGATGATCACCCCCGCCCCGAGGCCGCGCGACACCAGGAACAGCAGGCTCGTCAACGCCCGCGTCCGCGCGTCGAAGCGCCGCTCCAGGTACTCGTAGGCGGTGAACACCCGCGCCCGGTGGAAGAACGGCACGAGCGTCACCGACAGAATGATCATCGCCAGCGGCAGCCCGAAGTAGAACTGCACGAAGCGGATGCCGTCGTCGTAGCCCTGCCCGGTGGTGCCGACCAGCGTGATCGCGCTCATCTGGGTCGCCATCACCGACAGACCGACCGCCCACCACGGCAGCGAGCGCGACGCCAGGAAGTAGCCGTCGACGGCCCCGGTCCCCTTCGCGCGCTTCACGCCGTCGTAGAGGACCCAGGCGAGGTAGGCGACGATGATCGTCCAGTCGAGCAGGTGCATCTGACGGGCTCGGAAATCCCCGTTCACGCGGCGAAGTGCCGGGAGAGGAGCCACAGCGCCGCGAGCACCAGGACCTCGACGACGACGACCGCGACGTAGGTGCGGGTCACGGGGCGAGTATAGCGGGACCGGAAGCGGGCGGACCGCGCTCCGGCCGCTCAGGGATACGGTCGCCGGCAGCGCGAAGAGCGACTTCCTCTACTCCAGGGTCTCCCGATAGTGCGCGAAACGCCGCTCCAGGTAGTCGCGCATCGGCCAGTCGTCTGGATCCTCCGGAAGCCTGAGTCCTGTGCCGTCGAGGCCCTTGAGCCCCTCCAGCAACTCCCCGTCCCGCTTGTCCCGTAGCTGCGACGACACATGGACCCGGTAGTCGGGGTCGACGCCGATGAGGTGTGAATCGAAGGCGACATGGTGCAGCGCCGACATGCAGATCCCGTTCCGAACCGACGGTGGTCCCCCCTCCGCGTCCGGCACAATGTGCGCACCCACCAGCAGCGCGCGTACCGGCAATCCGCTGAAGGCGCACTTCCACTGGTACGCCGCCTTGGTGAGCGTGCTGAACCACGCTTGGTGATTGCGACGGTACGTCGTGGCCGCGGCGTACGACGCTTCGACCTCCCCTCGTGCGACGGTCGCCGGTTCGCCTTATGATCGACAACCGACAGGGCAGATGTGCGGGCGTTGCCGAGAGACGGGCCACGAAGCGTCAGCACTCGATCACGTTGACCGGCACGTGCACCACGTGCGCCGCGAGACCGCCGCGCGAGGTCTCCTTGTACTTCTCCTGCATGTCGCGGCCCGTGTCGCGCATCGTCCGGATCACCTTGTCCAGCGACACCACGTGCTCGCCGCTGCCGCGAAGGGCCAGGCGCGACGCGTTGATCGCCTTCACCGCGGCCATGGCGTTGCGCTCGATGCAGGGGATCTGCACCAGTCCGCCAATGGGGTCGCAGGTGAGACCCAGGTTGTGCTCCATGGCGATCTCGGCGGCGTTCTCCACCTGCGCCGGCGTGCCGCCGAGCGCCTCGGTCAGTCCGGCCGCGGCCATCGAGCAGGCCGAGCCCACCTCGCCCTGGCAGCCCACCTCGGCGCCGCTGATCGACGCATTCACCTTGAACAGCAGGCCGATGGCGCCCGCGGTCAGCAGGAACCGGACCACACCGTCTTCGTCGGCGCTGGGGCAGAAGCGGGCGTAGTAGTGCAGCACCGCCGGGACGATGCCGGCCGCCCCGTTGGTCGGGGCGGTGACGACCCGCCCGCCCACCGCATTCTCCTCGTTCACGGCCAGGGCGTAGAGGTTGACCCAGTCCATGATGGTCAGCGGATCGCGCAGTGACTGCCCAGACCGGCCCGCCAACTGCCGGTACAGTTTCGCGGCGCGCCGCGGCACCTGCAGTCCCGGCAGCTCGCCGTCGGTTTCGCAACCGCGCCGGACGCACTGCTGCATCGCCTCCCAGATCGCCAGCAGGCCCGAGCGCATGTCGGCTTCCGCACGCCACGCGCACTCGTTCCGCAGCATCACCGAGCTGATCGCCGCACCGTGGACCGCGCACAGCGCGAGCAGCTCTTCGGCCGTGGAGAACGGCAGCGGAACGGGTGTGTCGCGCTGCACCGGCACGGGCCGCCCCGCGGCATCGGCGCCCGCCACGAAGCCGCCGCCCACGGAGTAGTAGATCCGTTCGTCGAGGACGGCATCGCCTTCCCCCCTGGCGATGAAGCGCATGCCGTTCGGGTGGCCGGGCAGTTGTCCGCGGCGCTCGAAGACGAGGTCCGCTCCGGGATCGAACGGGATGGCGTGACGGCCGAGCAGGTTCAGCCGGCGGGCGGAGGCGATGGAAGCGATGCGTTCGGGCAGGCGGTCGACGTCGACCTGCTCGGGGATCTCCCCTTCCAGACCGAGCATCAGCGCCCGGTGGCTGCCGTGGCCGCGGCCGGTCGCCGCCAGCGAGCCGTACAGATGGACGCGGACGCCGCCGGCGCGGGCGAGATCGCCCGACGCCTGCAGCGCCAGCGCGAACTGCCGCGCCGCCCGCATCGGACCGACGGTGTGGGAGCTGGACGGGCCGATGCCGATGGTGAAGAGATCGAAGACGCTGACTGCCATGCGACCGTCCGTACGTACCTTCAGACGTCAGCAGCACGGCGTCCGGTCGGGAGCGCCGCCGGCCGGGTTCTCACGAACCCGCCGCGGTGGTACGATCCGGCACCGATGGACACCGAATCCGCCGCCCCGAAACGGCTGCCCGTCGCCCGCGTCCTCGTGGGCATCGTCGCCGTCGTCGCGCTGGTCGCGCTGGGCCGGCAGTTCGGCGTGTTTCTCGACCGGTTCGTCGAATGGGTCGACGGCCTCGGGGCTCTCGGACCGATCGTCTTCATGCTGGGCTACGTCGCCGCCACGGTGGCGTTCATCCCGGGGTCCGTGCTGACGCTGGCCGCCGGCGCGATCTTCGGGCTCGGGCAGGGGGTCGTCTACGTCATGATCGGCGCCACGACCGGCGCCTCGCTCGCGTTCCTGCTCGCCCGCTTCGTCGCCCGCGAGGCGATCGCGCAGCGGGTGGCCGGCAATCCGCGGTTCGCCGCGATCGACCGCGCCGTCGGCCGCGAGGGGTTCAAGATAGTCCTTCTGCTCCGCCTCTCGCCGGTCTTCCCGTTCAACATGCTGAACTACGGCCTGGGCCTGACGAACGTGCGCTTCGCCGACTACGTGGCGGCCTCGATCGGGATGCTGCCCGGCTCGCTTCTCTATACCTACTCCGGCTTCGTGGTCGGCGACATCGTGCGCTTGACCAGCGAGACCAGTCCCGACCGGGGACCCGGCTACTACGCCGTGGTCGTGCTCGGTCTGGCCGCCACGATCGCGGTGACGACCATCATCACGCGCACCGCGCGGCGCGCCATCAGGGAAGCGACCGGCGAGACCGAAGCCGCGGCCGGTTGAGTCTGCCGGTGCCGACCTGGGCCGGCAATCGTCGCCGGCGGCTCCGATTGCACAACTACCGGAAGGCGTAGCGGAGACGTACGCCCGCCCGCCGCGGGGCGAGCACGTTGGCGAAGTAGCGGCGCGACCGGAAGCCGTACTCGGTGACGCCGATCAGGTCGGGCGTCTGGCGCACGCCGGTCACCGCGTACTCGTCCAGCAGGTTCTCCGCGTAGAACGTGAGCGTCCAGGCGTCCTTCGAGACCGACGCCGACAGGTTGTGCAGGTCGTAGGCGGGCAGCGTCTCCCCCCCGGCGCGCATCCCGATCCGCGTGAGCACGTCTCCGACGTAGCTGTAGCCGTACTGCACGTCGAACGCCACGTCGTCGCCGAGCAGCGTGGCGTAGGAGGCGAGCAGGCTCCCCTGCTGTTGCGGCGCACCCGAGAGGCGGTCGCCCGCGAGGGCGTCCGCGCCGCCGTCGAGCAGGCCGGGAGAATCCACGCTGAGCCGGGCGCGCGTGTACGACCACGACCCGCGGAGGCGCAGCGCGTTCGTCAGGCTCGCCGCCGACGCCAGCTCCACCCCGCGGCTGACGGCGCCGCCGCCGTTCAGCGTGATCGGCTCGGCGCTGAACGGGGTCAGACCCGCTACCTGGATGTCGGTCCAGTCGACGTGGAACAGGGTGCCGCTGAAGGTGACCCGCTCGTCGGCCCACGAGCGCCGCAGCCCCAGCTCGTAGTTGGTCGTGGTATCCGGCCGGATCAACGCCTGGTCGGCGTAGATGCAGCCCGACTGCGGCGGGTCGTTCGCGGGGTCTGCGTCCGTCAGCAGCGCGAGCTCCTCGTCGCTGCAGACCCGGTAGTTGTTGCCGCCGCCGATGCGGTAGCCCTCGGACCGCGTGAAGTAGACGTTCGTCTCGCCGTCGAGCCGGTAGCTGAGGCTCCCCTTGAAGAGGGCGCCGCTGTCGTCGGACGCATAGTCGGTGAACGGCGAGTTGTACAGCGGCGTGTACGGGAACTCGGTGAGATTGCCGGTCGCGATGCCGTAGCCGAACCAGCGCCCCCCGCCCGTCACTCGCCACCGCTCGCCGAGATCGCGCGAGATCTCGCCGAACAGCGCGCGTTCCTCGACCGCCTGCGTGCCCAGGCTGTAGTACTCGACCGGCTCGGACACGAGGTTTCCGGACAGGATCGGCGTGACGCCGGAGAACGCCGACAGCCCGGGCGCGTACTCGAAGCTGGTTCCGCTGCTGTCGTACCGATTGAAGAAGATGCCGCCGACCCAGCGCCACGGCCCGTCGCCGGTGGAGACCAGCCGCGTTTCCCAGTTGAGCCGCTCCTCGCGCGAGTCCTCGCGGGTGTAGGCGGAGAAGGAACGGAACCGCGACGTCAGGTCGCCGACCGAGACGCCGGGATCCACCGCCTGCGCGCGCTCCAGCGCCGGGAACGTGCCGGGCAGCAGCCCCCCGATGCCGAACGCCTGGATCAGCAAGTCGGTCTGGTCGCGCTGCCCCTGCGCCGAAAAACGGGAGTAGCCGGCGGCCGAGGTCAGCTCCACCGCCCCGGGCGCCCACGTCAGCTCCAGGCTCAGCAGCTCGTTCTTCCGGTCGTTCGGCTCCAGGTAGCGGTGCGCCGAGACGTAGCGGCCCGTGTCGAACGACCGCGCGTGGTTGACCTCCCGGGCGCCCACCCGCTGGTCCTGCAGGTGGTAGGCGAAGAGCGCCGACAGCTTCGGCGTTGCGTTCCACAAGAGCGAGAGGCGCGCGGAGAGCGTGTCCTCGGTGTTGGCGTCCGGCTCCGACCGCAAGTTCGCGGCCACCGCCTCCGGATCCGCCAGGTCCGGCTCCGGCTCGGAGACGCCCGGCGTGCGCAGCAGGTAGTCGTAATCGATGAACCCCGGATCCGCGAAGCGGTCGAACGAGCCGCGCAGCGCCAGCTTCCGGCTGACGAGCGGCAGGTTGAAGGTGAGGCCGGCGTCCGAGCCGGGCGCGCCGCCGTGGGCCAGCGCGAACAGGTCGCCGCGCACCTCCAGCGTGCGGCGTTCCGTGTCCGGGCGCCGCGGCAGGTAGCGCACCGCACCGGCCAGCGTGCCGGCGCCGTACAGCGTCCCCTGCGGTCCGAGCAGCACCTCGACCCGCTCGATGTCGTGCAGCCGGAGATCGACCGCCAGCGGGATGTCGCCCAGGTAGGTGGCGACCCCGTTGTTGTAGTTGTTGCCCGCCGCCTCGGAGCCGTTCAGCGCGTCGGTATGCAGGCCGCGCACGATGACCACGTTGCTGCCCCGCGCCCCCTGGTCGACTACCGTGAGACCGGGAGTCCAGCGCGCCAGCTCCGTCAGGTCGTCGATGGCCCGCCGCTCGATGTCCGGCCCGGTGACCGCCGAGATGCTCATCGGCACCTGCTGCAGCGGCTCCTCGATGCGGGTCGCGGAAACGACCACCGCCTCGTCGAAGGCGGCCAGCCGCAGGGTGATGGCCGGCAGCTCCACCGGATCGGCGGCGACCTCGACGCCGTCCACCGACACCTCTCCGAATCCGCTGAGGAAGACGGTCACCGTGTAGACGCCGGGAAGCAGGCCGGCGAACGTGAAGCGGCCCGCGGCGTCGGTCACCGTGGAGAGCGAACCCTCCGGACCGCCGATCAGCGTGACCGTCGCACCCGGCAGCATCCCGACGGTGGCATCGACGACCACGCCGCTGACTTGTCCGCCCTGCGCCTCGGCCACCGCCGGCGTGACGACGACCAGACCGAAGACGACCGTAAACCTCAGTGCGTAACGAAGCATGGAATCCTCGTCCAGACCGGCGCCGGGGCCAGCGCCTGCGCGCCCGCCACGAGCGGGGCATCGGACCACCCGATGCCAGCGGCAACGGCCTGTATTCGTTCTATCACGTATACACGAGAGTGGGCGATTCGGCAGGTGGCCGCCATGTGCCCTACCCGCTCCGGAAAAGCCGATGACGATGGCCGTCGCCTCCGCCGACCCAGCCCGCGAGCCCGCAGGTTGCGCCGGCCGGACCCGCCGGCATAGAATTCTGCCGGCGTGGGCGATCCCGACGTGAGGGGCCGTGTCGCCCGCGCAGGACACGGGAACACGATTCGAATCGCCCCGCACGCATTCCCCACGGAACGGAGCGGGTCAGAGACAGCGTGACGCTGCACGAAAGGAGTCACGACGTTGGCTGACGTGACGACCACCGAGCACGCCGCCCCGGCGGCGGATGCGCACGGCCACGACGAACACGGCCACGGCTTCTGGCAGACGTACGTCTTCTCCGTCGATCACAAGGTGATCGGCATCCAGTACGCCGTGACCGGGTTGCTCTTTCTGCTGTTCGGCTTCCTGCTGATGATGCTGATGCGCTGGCAGATCGCCTACCCCGGCGAGCCCATTCCCCTGATCGGCGAGTGGCTGGGCGACGAGCGGGCCCCGGGCGGCATCATGCTGCCGGAGTTCTACAACCAGCTCGGGGCCATGCACGGCACCATCATGGTGTTCCTCGGGGTCGTCCCGCTGGCCGTCGGCGGCTTCGGCAACTTCGTGCTGCCGCTGCAGATCGGCGCGCCGGACATGGCGTTCCCGAAGCTGAACATGGCCAGCTACTGGTCGTTCTTCGTGGGCGGCGTGGTGATGTTCGCCAGCTTCTTCGTGCCGGGCGGAGCGGCCAACTCGGGCTGGACGTCCTACGCGCCGCTGTCGGTCTTCGCGACCACCGGGCAGACGATGTGGCTGATCGGCATGATCTTCCTGATCACGTCGTCGCTGCTCGGCTCGGTGAACTTCATCGTCACGACCATCCAGTTGCGCGTCCCCGGCCTGAGCTTCATGCGCCTGCCGTTCTTCGTCTGGGCGCAGCTCGTCACCGCGTTCCTCCTGCTGCTCGCCTTCCCGC
>JAGWAH010000015.1:22319-23390 GCA_021296515.1 Acidobacteriota bacterium
GGCGGCAGCGTGCTGCTGTGGCAGCACCTGTTCTGGTTCCTGGCGCACCCCGAGGTCTACGTCCTGATCCTGCCGGCGCTGGGCATCGTCGGCGAGATCATCGCCAACAACACGCGCAAGCCGGTCTGGGGCTACCGCGTGCTGGTCTACTCGGTGGTGTTCCTCGGCTTCATGTCGTTCGTCGTCTGGGCCCACCACATGTTCCTGACCGGCATGGGAACGACGATGAGCTCGTTCTTCCAGACGACGACGATGATCATCTCGATCCCGTCGGTCGTCATCCTGTCGGCGCTGTTCATCACGCTCTACGGCGGGTCGATCCGCTTCACGGTGCCGATGCTGTTTGCGCTGGCGTTCCTGCCGATGTTCGGCATCGGCGGGCTGACCGGGCTGCCGCTCGGCCTGTCGGCGCCCGACATCCACCTGCACGACACCTACTACGTGATCGGACACTTCCACTACGTGGTCGCCCCGGGCACGCTGATGGCACTGTTCGGCGGCATCTACTACTGGTTCCCGAAGGCGACCGGACGGAAGATGAACGACTTCCTCGGCCGCATCCACTTCTGGGGCTCGTTCGTCTCGATCAACGTCGTCTTCATGCCGATGCTGTACCAGGGACTGGCGGGGATGAACCGGCGGATGTACGACGGCGGCGAGCAGTACGTGATGAACGCGGAGGTGCTGTGGCTGAACGAGGTGATCAGCATCGGCGCGTGGGTGCTCGGCCTGTTCCAGCTTCCGTTCATCTACAACTTCTTCCACAGCATTAAGCGCGGCGAGAAGGTGGACGACAACCCGTGGCAGGCCACCACGATCGAGTGGCAGGCGCCGTCACCGCCGCCGCACGGCAACTTCTCGGCGCCGCCGGTGGCGTACCGCGGGCCTTACGAGTACAGCGTGCCGGGCGCGGCCCGCGACTTCCTGATGCAGGGTGAACCCGATACGGCGGCGGCCGAACCGGCCAAGGTGTAGCGAACGTCATGGAGATTCCGTACATCGTCGAAGAACGGGCCGACACCGGGCTCAACAACGTCAAGCTCGGCATCTGGCTCTTCCTGGCGTCCGAGG
>JAGWAH010000127.1:0-524 GCA_021296515.1 Acidobacteriota bacterium
TGCTGGCCGATCAGATCGCGGGCGCCGACGCCGCCGAGATCGACGCCGACTCGGCGGAGAGCGCCAGAACCGATCTCTTTTGACCCGGGCTCAGGGCGCCGGCTCGATGCGCAGCAACGCGCCGTCGTCGACATCGTCCGTCAGCACGTAGAGGAACCCGTCGGGCCCCTGGCGCACCTCGCGGATGCGCTGGTGCAGCTCGGTCAGCATCAACTCCCGGCGCAGTTCTTCCATGTGCTCGTTGAAGACGATGCGCTGCAGGTGGCCCGTGCCCGGGATACCGCCCATCTGCAGGGAACCGACGAACAGGTTGCCCTTCCACGCCGGGAACTGGTCTCCGGTGTAGACGGCCATGCCGGCCGCCGCGATGGCGGGCAGCCAGACCACGAGCGGCGACTCGTAGCCGTCGCGGGTTGGGTGGGAGGACACGCGCGCGCCGGGATACAGGCGCCCGAAGCTCATCAGCGGCCAGCCGTAGTTGTGCCCCGGCAGCAGCTCGTTGAGCTCGTCGCCGCCGTTGGGGC
>JAGWAH010000127.1:596-7709 GCA_021296515.1 Acidobacteriota bacterium
GATGGCCCGGCTCGCCCACGAACGGGTTGTCGTCCGGCACCGAGCCGTCGTCGTTCAGGCGCAGGACCTTGCCGCGCAGGACCGAGGGGTCCTGCGGGGCGTCGAGAAGCACACCTTCCGGCGACATGATCCGGCCGCCGGTGGACATGTAGACCTTGCCGTCGCGGCCGAAGGCGACCCGACCGTTGAGCCCGGAGTTTCCGCTGTAGGGCGGGGTGACCACCAGGTCCTTGACGTCACGCAACGCGTGCCCGTCCAGCCGGCCCCGCGCGAGGGCGGGCGAGCCGCGGCCGTCGTCGTGCCGCTTGGTGTAGGTGAGATAGACCAGCCCGTTGTCGGCGAAGTCGGGGTGGAGCGCCACGTCCATCAGGCCGCCGTTGCCGTCGATCCGCACCTCCGGCACCCCGGTGATGGGACGCGGATCGAGCTTGCCGTCGCGCACCACGCGCAGCCAGCCGTCGCGCTCGACGACCAGCATCCCGCCGCCCGGCAGGAACGCGATGCTCCAGGGATGCGACAGTCCCCGGGCCACGACGCTGACGCGGATCTTGTGCTGCTCGGCGGTGTCGATCACCCAGGGGCCGTCGCCCAGCGGCCCCACCGGCACGCCGATGGGCTCTTCCTCTTGTGCGTAGCCGGCCGCGCCGACCAGGAACAGCAGAAGCGCCGCCAGCGGAATCGAAACTCTGACCTTCATGCCAACCTCCCGCACGAGCCGAAACCGGCTCCGTGAATCATCAGCCGCCAATCGTTGTCTGCGGCTCCGCGTACCGTCCAACCAACCCTCGCGACCGCCGCTATTCCAGCGGCAGCAGCGGCTCCACTCCCGCCGGCAGTTGCTGGTCGAAGGCGGCCAGCACCGCGGCGTCCGCCGCGTGGGCTCCCATGAGCCCGACGATGTCCACCAAGTCCCGCACGCCGAACGCCTGCTCGGTGCGCGCGTAGGTCTCCGCGCTGACGTTGTGGTCGCCGAACAGCTCGCGGCCGAAGGCGATCAGGATGGCGTCCTTCTCGCCGACGCCGTCCAGCGGCCGGCCGTGGCGGACGATGTCGATCAGCTCCGGCTCGACGCCCGCTTCCAGGGCCTTGGGCTCGTTCATCGTCCAGTCGTACTGCGAGTCGTGCGTGCGTGCCGTCACCAGGATGGCGATCTGCATCGTCCGGCGTCCGACCCGCTCCTCCAGCGTCTCCTGGCCCTCCCCGTAGGCGCGAAGGACCCCCGGACCGATTCCCGAGGGCGACAGCATGCGGCCGTAGAGCTCGGCCACCGAGGTGCGGCTGGCCGCGCTGCGCAGCGGCAGGCGGCTGCGCGAATCCGGATGGATGTCGTCGGGATGCGTGAAGGGCAGCGGCAGCGACTGGCGCCAGCCGGCCGGCATCCGCTGGTTGAACGCGGTCAGCGTGGCCGCGGTGCTCGCGTAGCGGCCCATCACGTCGATGATGTCGACCAGGTTGGTCTTGCCATGCAGGGCCAGCGCGCGCGCGTAGGTGCCGGCGCCGAGCGCCCGCGTGCCGAACAGCTCGCGGCCGACCTCGATGATGATCGCCTCGCGGTCGCTCATGCCCGTGATCGGCTTGCGGTGCCGCACGATGTCGATGATCTCTTCGTCGAGGCTGACCGCTATCGCCTCCAGCTCGTGCAGCGCCCACTCGTACGGCTGGTCGTACTCGCGCGCCGTCGTCAGAATCGTCAGCTCCGTCAGTTGCCGCCCCATCGGCGCCTCGAAACGCAGGCTCGCGCCCGATCCGTGAAGCCGCAGGGCCGCGGCCCCGGTGGGGGCGCCGTCCGGGCTCGCCACCGCAGCGTCGTACGCCGCGCGGCGCGCCGGATCGAGCTCCTCCCGATCGATCGGCGGCAGGCGGCTGCGGGACTCCGGATTGACGTCGTCGGGGAGCTGCCCGGCCTGCGCGAGCGGCAGCCCGATCGGCACCGAACCGACCAACGCGAGGACGACCGCCGCCAGTATCCATCGCCTCATGCCCGCCTCCTCATATTCTCGAACGGTGGTTGACCGCAAAGAGGGCCATCATAACGCCCCCCGCAGTCCTGCGGTCACGGTCCGACGACCGCGATCCCCTCGATCTCCAGCAGCGCGCCGTCCGCGAACAGCGACTGGATGCCGAGCAGGGTCGCCGCCGGCACCGCCTCGTCGGGGAACCCGTGCGCCTTGCGCGCCGCGTCGACCACCGCGAAATCGCCCCGCGTGTACTCCGGCATGTAGATTACGGTCTTGAGCAGGTCTTCCGGTCGCGCCCCGGCCGCCTCCAGGCGCCGCCGCAGGTTGGCGTAGACCTGGTCGGCCTGATCCTCGAGGGAATCGCCCGGTCTGCCCACCTGGCCGGAGACCTGCACGACCTTGGCACCCGCGCCGCGCGCCGTCACCACCTGCGTGAAGCCGGCCGCCGGATCGATGAACTCCCGCTCGACGGCGTTGCCGTCCACGCCGACCACCGCGATGCCGTCGATCTCGATCCGGTACTGCTCGGCCACCAGGGCCGGAATCCCGAGCAGCGTGCTCGCCGGCATGTCCGCCAGCACCAGCGCCGCCTCGCGGCCCGCGCGGTACGCCGGCAGATCCGTCTCGGGATCGAAGTCGACGATGTAGGTGGTGGCCTTGACCAGGTCCGCGAGCGACGCGCCCGCAGCCTCCAGCCACCGCCGCGGTCTGCGCCGCGAGGGTGTCGCCGGCGCCGACGTGTCCGGCCACGTAGACGGTTCTCACGCCGCGCGCCGTCACCGCCACCGCGCCGCTGAAGCCGTTCGACGGGGCGAAGCGCTCGATCTGCAGATCGACGCCCGGCTCGCCCACCACCGCGATCGCCTCGATCTCGACCCGCAGGGGCTCGGCGAAGAGCTCCCGGACGCCGATCATCGTACTGGCCGGCCACTGGTCCTCCTCGGGGAAGGTCGCCAGCCGCACCTCGGAGATCACCGGATACTGTTCGGGCAGGAAGTCCTTGACGAAGATGCGGATCTTGACCACGTCGCCCGGCGTGGCGCCCGCCTGCTCCAGGCGCCGCACGACCCCCGCGAACGCCGATTCGACGTGCTCGCGCAGCGTGTCGCCCTGCCCGACCTGTCCGGACACGAAGATCGTCTTCACCCCGGCGTTGGTCGTGGTCACGACCTGGGTGAAGCCGCCGGCGGGATCGATGTACTCGACCTGCGCCGCGGCGGCGGACGGCGTCGCGAATGCGATCAGTGCGACGAGACCGACGAGGATGGCAATCCGAAGTCTGCGCGCCATGGTCGTTTCCTCCACGGGCCGCGGGCACGCATCGTTCGCGCCGGGGCCCGGCAGGATGATACCGCGCAGAGTCCGGTACTCAATCAACGAAGCGGCCCTTGCGTCTCCGGGCCTGTCGAGAACCGGTCTTCGGCCTGCGGGCCAGCGCGTCGTCCCGAGTCTCCGTCATTTCGTCATCGTCGACGGACTTCGCCTTCTCGTACCTGTCGAGCCATTCGAGAAACTGTCGCGGCGACACGAGTGCGACGCCTTCGTAAGCACCGAGCACGAGCAGATCCTGGTCTCCCGTCACGATTCGCTCGGCACAGGCCGCGACCGCCGTGGCGAGAACCACGTCGTCGTCCTCGTCGCGGCAGACGCGTGCGGGCAAAGGCACCGGGTCGACCAGATTGACCTGATCTCGAAGAGTGGCCAGGAACTCCTCGGTTGCGGAGGTGACCGCGAACTTACGGCGGAGCGTCGCTTCGAGCTCCTGCAGCAGCGCGGGCGCCGATACCAGGAGACGCCGTCGCACCGCGCGCCGGAAGCACTCGTGGCAGAGTCCGTTGGTGAGCAGCGCGGCAACGACGACGTTCGTGTCGAAGACGACGATCACGACACGATTCTGAAGACGTCTTCGTCCGTGTAGATGTCCCGCGACCGGGCCTGCGGTACGAGATCGGCGCGGGCCGCCTCGAACGCGGCCAGCAGCTCCTCGGCGTCGAGCGCCCGGCGGACGTACTGGCTGAGGGTGAGCTTCTCCGCACGCGCTCGCGCTTCCAGCTTCTGTCGAGTGCCGCTGGGCACGCGGATCGTGATGACTTCCTGCATGTGTATGACTGTGTCATACTGTGCCGATGCTGTCAATCGGGATGGCGGCAGGGCAACTCGGCGTTCACGCGAGGCCGCTTCGCCGCGTAGTCGCGCGCTGTCCGCATCGGGGGATGAGGAGGGGCGAGTTGACGTCGACACATCACTTCACACTGGTGGTGACGTCGAGGGACATGCTCGGAACGGCGCTGTCCATCGCGGGCCTCCTGGCGTTCTCTTGGCTTGCGCTCGTGGCGCTGCTCGCGTTGCAGGAGCGCCGCCTCATCTTCTTCCCTTCGCGGACGCTGGCGGCCGCGCCGGCCGACTACGGGCTCCGCGCCGAGGAGCTGTCGATCACGGCCGCCGACGGGGTGACCCTCCACGGCTGGTGGATCGAGGGACCGGGCGACCGCGTGCTGATCTGGTACCACGGCAACGCGGGGAACATCGGCGACCGGCTGCACAACGCCCGGTGGTTCGTGGACCGGCTCGGCGTCGACGTGGTGCTCGTCGACTACCGCGGTTACGGTCGCAGTCGGGGGACGCCCGACGAGGACGGTGTCTATCTCGACGGGCTGGCCATCTACGACGCGGTGGCGGCCCGATCCGTGCGGGCGGAGGACATCGTCCTGTTCGGGCGTTCGCTGGGGGGCGCGGTCGCCATCGAGACGGCGCTCCGGCGTCCCGCGGGCGCGCTGGTGCTCGAATCGGTGTTCCTATCGGTGCCGGCGCTGGCCCGCGAGCACTACTGGTTCGTGCCGAGCGCGGTCATCCGGACACGGATGGACAACGAGTCGAAGCTACGGCGGGTTCAGACGCCGACGCTCGTGCTCCACGGCGACCGGGACGGCATCGTCCCGTTGGCGCACGGCCGGCGGCTGTTCGAGCTGGCCGCCCGGCCGGCGCGTCTTCATGTCATCGCAGGCGCGGGACACAACGACACGTATCTCGTCGGAGGCGAGCCCTACGCCGGCGCATGGGCGGCGTTCCTGCGCGAGAGCCGACGCGTCGACGACAGTTCGACCTTGTGACGAGCGTCGAGCCTCATCGAGACAGGGGTTGACGTGTGCCTCGCTACGGACCAGGGGTGGCCATGTGCTAATGTGAGCCCATACGCATACACATAGCGTTGGACGAGGCTCTCGTCGCGGAGCTCGACCGGCGCGCGGGCGCCCGCCGCCGCAGCGCCTTCATCAAGGCGTTGATCGAACGCGGACTGGAGGACGAGCGGCGCTGGGAGGAAATCGAGGCCGCGCTCGGTAGCCTGCCCGCTACCGGCCACGACTGGGACGACGATCCTGCGGCGTGGGTTCGGCAGCAGCGACGAGGCGATCACCGCCGGTCCGGTTGACGATGGCCCGCGTGCTGTTGGACTCGACGGTGCTCATCGACGCGCTTCGTGGGCGCGCTGCGGCGGAGCGCGTGGCCGGCCTGCGGCGCTCGGGCATCGAACCCTGGGCGTGTGTCGTTTCCGTCGAGGAGATCTGGCGCGGGTTGCGGGAAGGCGAGGATTCGCAGGCCCGCCGGCTGTTCAGCGGCCTGCGTCTGGCGCCGCTGGGTGTGTCCGAGGGCGTTCGGGCGGGTAGCTGGCGTCGCACGTTCGCCCGGCGCGGCGTCGAGCTCCACGAGCGGAGAACCGGTGGTCGATCGGGACGTGCTCTCGACTCGCTTGAACGCACTGGAAGGCTATCTCGCTGAGCTCCGCGCCTTCCGTCGCTATTCACGCGAAGAGTTCGTGCGGGAGTCGGGCCTGCACCATCTCGCAGAGCGGTTCAGGCGCGGCTCGTCCGCCGGCGAACCGGTCGCGCCTGACCGCCCGGAGCCGTTTCGCGCCGTTCTGCGACAATCGAGCCGAGGTATTTGGGCCTGAACGATAGCGGGGAGGCGACCATCCGGACCGGAGAAGAGACCGTCCGGGCGCGGCAGGCGGACCGCGGACCGTCGAGCAGCGAGCCGTACGTCGAGTTCGCGGGGGTCAGCAAGAGCTTCGACGGACGCACTCTCGTGGTGCGCGAGCTCGACCTGCAGATCCGCAGGGGCGAGTTCCTGACCCTGCTCGGGCCGTCCGGCTCCGGCAAAACCACCTGCCTGATGATGCTCGCCGGCTTCGAGACTCCCACGGCGGGCGCCATCCGCATCGGCGGGCGCGCCATGCAGCAGGTGCCGGCCCGGCAGCGCGGCATCGGCATGGTGTTCCAGAACTACGCGCTGTTCCCGCACATGACCGTGGGGGAGAATCTGTCGTTCCCGCTGGAGGTGCGCGGCATCGAGCCGGAGCGCCGCCGCGAGCGGGTGCGGCGCGCCCTGCAGCTCGTGCGGCTCGACGGGCTGGAAGGGCGTCGCCCCGGCCAGCTCTCCGGCGGGCAGCAGCAGCGCGTGGCCATCGCTCGCGCTCTGGTGTTCGAGCCGGAGCTGGTGCTGATGGACGAGCCGCTCGGCGCCCTCGACCGGCGCCTGCGCGAGGAGCTGCAGTACGAGATCCGGCGCATCCACCGCGACCTCGGGGTGACCGTCCTGTACGTCACCCACGACCAGCAGGAGGCGATGGTGATGTCGGACCGCGTCGCGGTCTTCCGGGCGGGTCGCATCGAGCAGATCGCATCGCCGGAAGCGCTCTACGAGGAGCCCGAGCGGGCGTTCGTGGCCCGCTTCATCGGCGAGAACAACCGCCTCCACGGTCGCGTCGCCAGCGTCGGCCACGACGGCATCTGCGCGGTCGAGGTCGGCGGCGAGACCGTGCAGGCCCTGCGCGTCGCCCCGTGCAGTCCGGGCGATGCGACGACGCTGTCCATCCGTCCCGAGCGCGTGGCCGTTGCGCCGGAGCGGGGCCTGTACAGCAACGAGTTCGAGGCCGGCATCGAGGACATCACCTTCCTCGGCGACCACCTCCGCCTGCGCGTCGCTCTCTGCGGCCGGTCGGACTTCGTCGTCAAGATCCCGAACATGGTGGGGCACGGCGCCGTCATCGAAGGCGACCGGATCCGCGTTGGTTGGACCCCGACCGACTGCCGGGTCCTGGACGCCGACGACGAGGAGAGCGCACCATGACCGGTGGCGGCCGATCCCGACCGGGAGT
>JAGWAH010000128.1 GCA_021296515.1 Acidobacteriota bacterium
GGCCGCGGCGATGATGACCGAGGCGCAGACGATCGGCGAGCGCCTGGGAGCCGGCTTCCGCGTGACGATGGAGCGGCGCATCGCGGGCGCCGAGAGCGTCGGCAAGCACAAGACCTCGATGCTGCAGGACGTCGAGGTGGGCAAGCCGCTGGAGATCGACGGCATGCTCGGCGCCGTCGTCGAGCTGGCGGAGGTGACCGGCGTCGAGGTGCCCACCCTGCGGGCCCTCTACGCGTGCGTCGGCCTGCTCAGCAAGACGATCGTGGACGAGCAGATCCGGATCAAGGGTTCGCCGAAGTAGACGGAGACCGACATGAAAGCGCTGGACGGAGTTCGCATTCTCGACATGACCCACGTGCAGTCGGGCCCCACCTGCACGCAGTTGCTCGCCTGGTTCGGCGCCGACGTGATCAAGGTGGAGCGGCCGGGGGTGGGCGACGCCACGCGCGGGCAGTTGCGCGACATTCCCGACGTGGACAGCCTCTACTTCACGATGCTGAACCACAACAAGCGCAGCATCACGATCAACACGAAGTCCGAGACCGGCCGGGCGATCTTCACGCGCCTCATCGAGTCGTGCGACGTGCTGGCCGAGAACTTCGCGCCGGGCGCCCTCGACCGCATGGGCTTCACCTGGGAGCGCATCCAGGAGATCAACCCGCGCATCATCTACGCCTCGGTCAAGGGCTTCGGCCCCGGCCCCTACGAGGACTGCAAGGTCTACGAGAACGTGGCGCAGTGCACCGGCGGCGGCGCCAGCACCACCGGCTTCGACGACGGGCCGCCGACCGTCACCGGCGCCCAGATCGGAGACTCGGGCACCGGCCTGCACTTGGCCCTCGGCATCGTCACCGCGCTCTTCCAGCGCGAGAAGTCCGGCCGCGGCCAGCGCGTCGTCTGCGCCATGCAGGACGGCGTGCTCAACCTCTGCCGGGTCAAGCTGCGCGACCAGCAGCGGCTCGCCCACGGCCCGCTCAAGGAGTATCCGCAGTACCCCAACGGCACCTTCGGCGAGGCCACCCCGCGCTCGGGCAACGCCTCGGGCGGCGGCCAGCCCGGCTGGATCGTCAAGTGCAAGGGCTGGGAGGACGACCCCAACGCCTACATCTACGTCATCACCCAGGCGGCCGCGTTCGCCGGCCTCGCCCGCGCCATCGGCCGCGCCGACTGGCTCGACGACCCGGAGTGGAACACCCCGGAGGCGCGCCTCCCGAAGCTCGAGCAGGTCTTCGACGCCATCGAGCAGTGGACCAAGACCAAGACCAAGTTCGAGGTGATGGAGATTCTCAACCCGCTCAACGTGCCGTGCGGTCCCGTCCTGTCGATGATGGAGCTCTCCCAGGAGCCGTCGCTGCGCGGCACCGGCACTGTCGTCGAGGTCGACCACCCCACCCGCGGCAAGTACCTCACCGTCGGCAACCCCATCAAGCTGTCGGACTCGCCGGCCGACGTCGTGCGATCGCCGCTGCTCGGCGAGCACACCGAGGAGATTCTCGGGTCGGTGCTCGGGATGAACGCCGAGGAGATCGAGGCGGCGAAGGCGGCCAAGGCGGTGTGAGTGTCACGGTAGACATTTGCGGGCCGCTCGCGCCGCGCGCGGGGCTTCATCGTGACGGTTGGAGTGAGGGCGCGGGGAGACCGTCGCCCCCTCAACGCAGGACCCATTGCACGCCGGCGATCACCGTCGCGGCATTCAGGCCCAGGTTGTCTCCCGCGGTGCCGGCATTCGAGATGTGGTGGTTCCGGATCTCCACGAGCAGCCCCGGCCCTCGAGGCGGGACCATGCGGATGCCCACGCCGTATACGAGCTGGAAGTTGAACACACGGTCGATCTCCGGCAGGTGGAGGGATGTCCACAGCAACCCGGCGATGCCGACCGCGTACGGCGTCCACGACCGGTCGCGCCAGACGTGGTACCGGCCGCCGAGCCCGGCCAGTCCCGCGCTGACGGCGCGTTCCGGCCGCGCGTAGACCAGCAGGGTGCCTTCGCCGTACAGCTCGAGATGGTCGGTGACGAACCGGCCGAGCTGCGGATGGAACGCCGCGAAACGGACGTCGCTCTTGGTCTTGCCGTATCCGGGGACGCCATGCTTCCAGGCGTGGCCCCAGCCGCCGGCCAGGCCGCGGGTCCAATAGCCCTCCGCCAACCGGGGTTCCTGAGCGGCGGGCGCGGCCTGCATGCAGGCGAGTAGCAGAAGAGCGACGACGAACGGGGTCTGCAGTCGGCTTCTCATCGGGTTGCCGGCGCCGCGGCCATGCTGTCCTCGATGTCTCCGATGTCTCCGATGTCTTCGATTCCACGCTGCCGCCGGCCGGTCGACGCGGCAGTTCGCCATCGAGACGGCACATCCGCACACGGGCCGGGGAGTTGACTCGGCAGCCGGTGGATCTATGCTCTCATGAGCGTGCACGGAAACCGTCACGGAAGGACGGCGGCCGGGGCCGCGATGCTGGGCGTCGGCGGTGGTCGACGTCGAGGAAATACGAGAGGAGTCCACAGATGTCCAAGCTCAGTCGACTCGACCGGCGCGCCTTCCTGCGCAGCACGGGCATGACCGCGGTCGCGGGCGCCGTCGGCGCCACGGTTCCGGTATCGCGGGCGGCGGAGGCCGGCGGCGCGGTGCGGCAGCAGGGCGGCCGCTACGACTTTGACACCATCTACAGCCGCATCGGGACGGACTCGTCGAAGTGGGATGCCCAGATCGCCCGCTACGGGCGCGAGAAGATCGAGGTCGGCATGGGCACCGCGGACCAGGACTTCCGGATCGCGCCGGCCATCAGCCGGGCCCTGCGCGACCGCGTCGCACACGAGAACTACGGCTACCTGTCGATCCCCGCCTCCTACAAGGAGTCGATCGTCGACTGGAACCGCCGGCGCTACGGGCTCGAGATCGACCCCGACAGCATCCAGCACGCGGCCGGCGTCCACGCCGGCGTCATCAGCACCCTGCGCGCCTTCTGCCCTCCCGGCAGCAAGGTCCTCATGCAGACCCCGGGCTACAACGGGTTCTACACCGACATCCGGGTGGTCGGCTGCGTGGCCGAGGAGAGCCCCCTCAAGCTCGTCGACGTCGAGGATCTGGAGCGCCGCATCGATCACGACACGCACGCGTTCATCCTGTGCAACCCGCACAACCCCACCGGCAACGTCTGGTCGCGGTCGGACCTGATGACCCTCGGCGAGATCTGCCACCGCCGGCGGGTCGTGGTGCTGGCCGACGAGATCCACTGCGACTTCGTCACGAAGGGCCACACCTACACGCCGTTCGCCACCCTCGGCGACGAGGCCGTCGTCCGCAACAGCGTCACCTTCAAGTCGGTCAGCAAGTCGTTCAACCTGTCGATGATGAAGTGCGCGTACCAGTTCTCGACCAACCCCGACTATCTGGAACGGATCGCGGGGACCGGACAGCACCGGCAGGCGATGAACACGCTGGGGATCGTCGCGGCCGAGGCGGCCTACAACGAGGGCGAGGACTGGCTCGACCAGCTCCTGGAGTACATCGACGGGACGCAGGACCTCGTCGAGTCGACCGTCAACGCGCACGTGCCGGGGGTGAAGACGGTCAAGCCCGAGGGCACCTTCCTGGCGTGGCTGGACGTCGCCGAGGCGATGGAGGCGGTCGGCATGCAGCAGGCGGCGGCCGCGGCGGAGCAGCCCACCACGCCGGAGCAGGCGTTCCAGCGCTTCCTGGTGGACCACGCCCACATCCACCTGAACCCGGGCTCCAGCTACGGCCTCGGCAGCGACGGCCGCATGCGGATGAACATCGGCACGTCGCGCCGGCTCGTCGAGCGGGCGCTCGGCAACATGGCGCAGGCGCTGGCCGCCGTTTGAGGGGATGGTCATGATGCGAAACGTGCTCCGCGGCGCCCTCGCGGCCGGTCTCGCGGTCGTCTTCGTCTTCCTGGCCGGCGCGGGCGGCGCGCCGGTCCGGGCTCAGTCCGCCGATGGGGTCGTCACCGTCGAAGGCGGGCAGCTCGCCGGAGCGCCGTCGCCGCTCGGCGACGACGTCATGGTCTACCGGGGCGTGCCGTTCGCGGCGCCGCCGGTGGGCGATCTGCGGTGGCGTCCCCCGCAGCCGGCGCCGGCGTGGGAGGGCGTGCGCGACGCGACCGAGGCGGGGCCGGCGTGCATGCAGCCGGCGTTGCCCGCCGAGGCGGGCCGGTTCTACAACCCGGGCGTCGACCGGATGAGCGAGGATTGCCTCTACCTGAACGTGTGGAGCGCGGCGAGGCCGGAGGACCGGGCGCCGGTCCTGGTCTGGATCTACGGCGGCGGGCTGCGGATAGGCAACAGCGCCGACGTCACCTATGACGGCACGAGACTCGCGCAGCGGGGCGTCGTGCTGGTGACGATCAACTACCGGCTCGGGGCGTTCGGCTACCTCGCCCACCCCCTGCTGAGCGCCGAGTCCGAGCACGCCGCGTCCGGCAACTACGGCACCCTCGATCAAGTCGCCGCGCTCGGCTGGATCCAGCGGAACATCGCGGCGTTCGGGGGCGATCCGTCCCGCGTCGCGATCTTCGGCGAGTCGGCCGGCTCGTGGAGCGTGAACCACCTGATGGCGACGCCGCTGGCGCGCGGCCTCTTTCATGCCGCGATCGGCGAGAGCGGCGGCGGCTTCGGATCGCGGGGCCGGGCCGAGCCCAAGGCGGAGATCGAGTCGGCGGGCGAGCGGTTGGTCGAGGTGTTGCTCGGCGACGGCGTGACGCCCTCGCTCGAAGCGATGCGGGCCGCGGGCGCGGACGAGGTGCAGGCCGTGGCGCCGGATCTCGTCCTGTCGACGGCGAACGTCGACGGCTGGGTGTTCCCGGACACCGTCTACAACATCTTCGCGGCGGGAGAGCAGAACGACGTGCCGGTCATCGTCGGCTCGAACGCCGACGAGATGTCGATCCTGGGCGGTGCGGCCGGGGCCGAGACCCTGGCGCAGTACCGCGAGTCGATCCGCGACGAGTACGGCGAGCACGCCGGCGCGTTCTTCGAGACCTTTCCGGCCGAGACCGACGAGGAGGCGCGTCAGGCTCGCATGGCGAGCGGAACCGACGCCACGTTCGGCTGGGAGATGCGGACGTGGGCCCGCATGATGGAGACGGTGTCGTCGCCCGCCTATCTCTACTTCTTCAGCCGGGTTCCTCCCGCGCCGGACGCCGACCGCTACGGCGCCTACCACACGGCCGAGATCCCGTACGTGTTCGACAACTTCGGCGTCAGCCCGCACCCGTACGCCAACCGGGACTACACCGACACGGACCGGAAGCTCTCCGACATCCTGGCCTCCTACTGGGTCAACATGGCGGCCAGCGGGAATCCGAACTCCGACGGGCTGCCGCAATGGCCGGCCTATGACCCGGAGGACGACGCGGCGCTGCACATCGGCGATACGATCACCGTGGAGCAGGGCATCCGCAAGGACCGTCTCGACTTCTTCGACCGGTACTACGCGGCGCAGCGCGGAGGGAAGGACTGAGGAGCCGGTACTGCGTCGGCTTGACTCTGCGCGAGCCGCGCGGGCCGGCTTCGGGCGTGTAGAATGCGAGCCGTTCCTTTGGCCGGTGCGGATCCGATCGGGTAGCGTGCGTCGCGTTCCGTGCGCGCAGGCTGCCGGGCGGACGGATCGAGCTCCGGCGTCAGCAGGGAGGTGTCCGATGCGGAAGATTGGCACGACGGCCGGCGCGATCCTCGTCTGCGGAGCTTTCGTGTTCGGCGCGGGCGTGGCTGCTGCGCAGGAGCCGGGCGCGAGCCGCGTGGCGCCGTTCGAGCACCTCGAGGGCCCGCGAATCTCGCTGCCGCCCGATGCGGGGGAGGGCCCGATGCGCGAGCTCTGTCCCGACGTCACCGACATGTGCCAGCGTTACTGGGCCTACACCGGCTACTTCGTCCGCAATGCCACGATCCCCACGCGCCATCGCGAGCTGCTCATCCTGCGCACCGCCTGGCTGTCGCGCGGCGACTACATCTGGGGCCGGCACGACGTCATCGGGAAGGAGGCCGGGCTCACCGCGGAGGAGATCCAACGGGTCACGGCCGGCCCGGACGCGCCCGGCTGGGACGACTTCGAACGGGCCATCCTGCGGGCGGCGGACGAGCTCCACGGCAGCCGGTTCATCTCCGACGCGACGTGGAACGTGCTGGCGGACGGTTACACCGAGGACGAGCTTCGTCAGGTCGTGCTGATCGTCGGCAACTACACGCAGTTGGCGATGTTCCAGAACGCGCTGGGCGCCCAGCTTCCCCCCGGCTTCGACGGACTGCCGGACGACGGCGGCCACTGAGGCCCGGCCGGCCGCAGCCTCTGCGCGTGATCGATGCTGCGGCCGGCGCTCGTCGAGGCAATCGGCTCGCGAATCATCTCGATCCGCGCGTGCGGGACTGCTCGCGGAAGAAGGAGACGATCCGCCGGGTGGTCTCGCGCGGGTAGATGTGGGCGCCGGCATGGATCCAGGTCATGACCGGCGCGGCCGTGCCGGCGCCGTACACCGTGCAGCCGGCTCCGCAGGTTGTCGTCGCGTCGACGCCGTTCACCTCGACGGCGACCGCGATTGCGGCTTCCTGATCTTCGAAGCGGACCACCCGATCTCGCTGCCCGGCCACATGGAAGACGGGCGCGGCCTGCGTGGGCCGCACCGAGGGGCGGAGGCGGGCCGCCACCGGGGCGTAGGCGGCGAACACGCCGGGACGCTCCGCCCAGAGGAGGTAGGTGAACATCCCGCCGTTCGAGTAGCCGGTCGGTCGATGCTGTACCGCTCGCGCAGCGACCGGAGCGCCGCGTCGACGAGCTTGAGGTCGCGGTCGCCGTTCGCGCCGGGCTCCACCTGCCAGCCGAGGAGGCCGCGGCGCCGCTCGAGTCCCTGAAAGTAGACGACGATCGCGTCGGGCCACGCGACGTGCACGTTCGTGTACTGGAAGTTGTGCATGTGGTCGCCGAACCCGTGGAAGGACAGGACCAGGGGAGCGCCTTCCGCCGCCGGTGACGCCGGCGCGTGGACGATGGCTTCGCGGGTCACGCCGTCGACCTGCCATCTCATGATCTGCGCCGCCGCGTCCGCGACGCCGGCAATCAGCAGCAGACCGGCAAGAACCAGGTGCGTCGGACGCATTCTCATCCCTACCTCCACGCCCTTCACGGCGGGCTGTTGGGTAGGATAGCAGTGCCGGTCGCTCTATCGGGTGGACCTCGCCGCCGCCGGTGAGGCCCGGGCTATAGTGAACGGCTGGTCGGAAGAGACACCGATGGAAGGGCGCATCTCTCGTCGTCAGTTGCTGAACGCGGTCGGCGCGGCCGGCGGGTCGGCCGCCGTGCACGCCGCGGCCACCGCCCTCGGGCTGCTGCCGGCGGCTGCCCGGGCCGGTCAGCTCGACCTCCGCCCGGCCGGCGGCCGGGCGCGGCACGTCGTCGTCATCGGCGCGGGCATCGCGGGATTGGCGGCGGCGTACGAGCTTCGCAGGGCGGGGCACCGCTGCACCATCCTGGAGGCCTCCCACCGTCCGGGGGGACGCAGCCTCACGCTGCGGCGCGGCGACGTGGTCGACGAGCTGGGCGCCCGGCAGGTCTGCGACTTCGACGACCAGCCGCACCTGTACTTCAACGCCGGCCCGGCGCGGATTCCCGGCAGCCATGCGAGCCTGCTGCACTACTGCCGCGAGCTCGACGTCCCGCTCGAGGTCTTCGTCAACGACAACCGCAACGCCTGGGTCCACGACGACGCCGCGTTCGGCGGCCGGCCGATCCGCAATCGCGAGTACATGACGGATGCCCGCGGCTTCCTGGCCGAGCTGCTGGCGAAGTCGGTCGCCCCGGACGCCCTCGACGCCCGCCTCGACGCCGACGATCGGGAGCGGCTGCGGGAGTTCCTGCGCGCGTACGGCGATCTCGACGCGTCGCTCGCCTACAGCGGCTCGGAGCGTGCCGGTTACGCGAGCGGCGGCATGACGTCGCCCGGCGTCAAGAAGCCGGTGCGCGACTTCTCGGAATTGCTCGACGCGAACTTCTGGCGCGAGTACATGCACTGGGGAGAGTTGGCGGATCAGGCGGCGCCCATGCTGCAGCCGGTCGGCGGCATGGACCGCATCGTCGACGGCTTCATGCGCCGCGTGGGCGACGCGGTGGAGCTGCGGGCGGCAGTGCGCGAGATCCGGCTGGGGGAGACCGGGGTGGAGGTGGCGTATGCGGGCGCCCGGGGCGAGGTGCGGGCGGTCCGGGCCGACTACTGCCTCAACAGCATGCCGGCGCACCTGGTGGTGGGGCTGCGCCACAACCTGCCCCCGCGGTACGTGCGCGCGCTGTCCGCCCCGGGGCGGGGCAGTCTCGTCAAGCTGGCGTTCCAGGCGCAGCGCCGGTTCTGGGAGGACGAGCAGATCTACGGCGGCATCTCCTGGACCAACCAGGACATCACGCAGATCTGGTATCCGCCGCACGGCATCCATTCCGGCACCGGCGTCGTTCTCGGCGCCTACGCCTTCGACGACGAGCCCGGCACGCGGCTCACGCGGATGTCGCCGGCCGAGCGCATCGAGGCGGCGCTGGCGCAGGGCGAGAAGATCCATCCCGACTACCGGCGGCACGTCGGCCGCGGCGTCAGCGTGGCCTGGTATCGGATGAACCACGTGCTCGGCTGCTCGACCCGCTGGAGCGACGAGGCGATGCGTGACCATTTCGCGACGCTGCAGAGCCCCACCGGCCGGCACTACATGGTCGGCGATCAGATCAGCCACCACCCGGGCTGGCAGGAAGGCGCCATCCAGTCGGCCTATCATGCCCTGCGGGACATCGACCGGCGCGAGCGGGAGGCGGGAGTCGCCGGCTGATGAGGAGGGCAGGAGCCCGGAAGGCAATGCGGAGTCTTCGAGAATGCAGCGGAGCTTCTACCGCGTCCTCCTGACGTCGGGGCTGACCGTCGTGGCGGCGCTGGCCGTCGTGGCGGTTCTCGGCGCCGGAACGCGGCCGGCGGCGGCCCAGGCGCCCGAGGCCGGCCCGTTCGCGCCGAGAGCGCTGTACGGGGCCGCCTGCGCGTCCTGCCACGGCACCGACGGACGGGGCAACCCGCGCATCGACACGCCGGTGCTCGCGGGGTTGAGCGCCGCGTACCTCGAACGGCAGCTCGACAGCTTCCGCCGCGGCTACCGGGGCCGCCATCCCGAAGACCTCGAAGGCCTGGAGATGCGCCCCATGGTGGAGGGCTTCGCCGCCGCGGACCTCGCGGCGGTGGGGGCGTGGCTGGCGTCGCTGCCCGTTCCGCAGCCGGCCGGCGACGCGGCGACCACCGGCGCGGAGGGGCAGGGGGGCGACCCGGCGCGCGGGCGGACGCTCTACGCGGCCTGCGCGGTCTGCCACGGGCGGTCCGGAGAAGGCAACGACGCCCTCGGGGCCCCGCGGCTCGCCGGGCAGGCGAGTTGGTACACCCTGCGGCAGCTCCGGAAGTTCATGGACGGCATCCGGGGCTCGCATCCCGACGACACGTCCGGCGCCTCCATGCGCGCGAGCGTGGCGGGCCTGGCGCCGCGCGACGCGGCCGATATCGTGGCCTGGATCGAGATGCTGCCGGTGAACTGACGATGTGCCCGCTGCCCGGCCGGCGGGACAGGGCAAGGGGAACCAGATGCAACGATTCGCGACCAGCGGCGGCTCGATACTCTTCGCGCTGGTCGCGCTGGTCGCGCTGGTCGCGCTGGCGTTGTCTGCGCCCGCGGTGGCGGAGGCGCAGGCCCTCGGGCGCCTGTACATCGAGGCGCTGGACGGCGACGGGCGGGTGGTTCCCGGCCTGACCCCGTCGGACTTCCTCGTGCTGGAGGACGAGAAGCGGGTGAACATCGTCTCGGTCGAGCCGGTCGGACCGATGAAGGTGGCGCTGCTGATCGACAACGGCGACCGGATGTCGCAACTGGCTGCGCTCTACCCGCTGCGGGACGCGACGGACATGTTTCTCGACACGCTCGGGCCGGAGCACGAGGTCGCCCTGTTCACCATCGCCCGCAACCTGCAGCGCCGGGTCGACTTCACGATGGACCGCGGGGCGTTGAAGGCGTCGGCCGAGGATATCTTCCTGGATTCGGGCGCGGGCACCCCGCTGCTCGACGGCATCCGGGAGACCTGGGAGCGGCACTACGACGGTGACGAGACCCTGCCGGTGCTGGTGCTCATCCTGACCGACGGCCCCGAGAACAGCAGGAACTACAGCGACGCGGCCTACGCGGAGTTCGTCGAGTCGCTCATCGCCGACGGCGTCATGGTGAACGTCCTGCAACTGTCGGGCGGCAGCCGGGGCAACAGCGTCGGCAGCAGCGTGATGCGCGGTTACGCCCGCAACATCGCCGGCAACACGGGCGGCGCGTACGAGACCTTCTCCGCCGTGACCGGCATGGCGGAGTGGATGCGAAGGTACGCGGAACGTCTCAACGCCCACTACGCGGAAGTGTCGAAGCGCTACCGCGTACTGTACGAGCCGCCGGACCCGCGCGGCGCGCAGATCTCAGCGGGCGCGCGCCCCGGCGTCGACATCCGCCTCTTCGTCGATCTCCGCGCGGCGGAACAGTAGGCGCGCCAGGAGTCTGCGCCGCAAAACGGCAGACTCCTGGTCAGGCCCGGTTGGGCGGCCATCGGAAGCAGCAGCGCGACCGCAACGGTCGCGTTCGGCGACGATTGCCGGGCTACTCGGGTAGCGCGAACACGAACAGGTTGTTGCCCGTGCCCGGCTGCAGCTCGGTCGTCAGGCGCAGGTTGTCGCGCGTGCTGAGCGACGAGCCGGTGCTGATGGCGACGTACTGCGTGCCGTCCACCGCGAAGGTGATCGGGAAGCCGGTCACCTGCGAGCCGAGGTTGACCTCCCAGAGCACCTCACCCGTCTCGTGGTCGAGGGCGCGGAAGCGGCCGTTGCTGTCGCCGCCGAAGACGAGTCCGCCGGCGGTGGCGACGAGCGACGTCGTGCCGGCCCGCTGCTCGTAGAGCCAGGTCGTCTCGCCCGTGGAGGCGTCGATGGCGCGAACGGTGCCCACCTGATCGGTGCCGGGGGCGTTCACGATCCGCTGCGACAGGTTGTAGAGGCTGCCGTCGGCAATCGCCAGCATCCGGGCGCAGGCGTTGCGCAGCGGGAAGTACATCATGTTGGTGATGGGGCTGTAGGCGCCCGATTCCCAGTCCTTGCCGCCGGTGACGAACGACGGGCAGATCAGCATCTCGTTGTTCTCGCGCGCGGTGACGGCGCCGGTCGCCCCGTCGATGTGGGTGATGACGTTCTGCGCCGTCGTCGGCGTCGCCCAGAGGAACTCGCCGGTGGCGCGGTCGAGGGTGTAGACCACGCCGGTCTTGCCGGGGATGCCGGTCAGCACTTGGTACACCTCGCCGTGCCGCAGCCGCGGGTTGATCCACGAGACGTGCTCCGGGTCCGGCGTCATCGCGGTGTCGACCAGCAGCCGCTCGTATGGGTGGTCCAGATCCCAGTGGTCGTTCAGATGCTGGTAGAACCACTCGATCTCGCCGGTGTCGGCGTTCAGGGCGAGCGTTGAGTTGTGGTAGAGGTGCGTGTTGTCGACGCCGCCGATCATGAACTTCGGCGC
>JAGWAH010000016.1:0-1327 GCA_021296515.1 Acidobacteriota bacterium
GAGCGGCTGCTTGTCGATGACGTCGAAGAACTCGTTCTTGGCGGCCTCCGAGAAGCCGTTCAGGTTGTTCGTCACGTCCCGGATGATCTCCGGCAGCGGGGTCTGGACCTTCGCCTTCACCGCCTCGTTCATCGCGCTGCGGACCCGCTCCTCCAGCTCCGGCAACACCGCCAACATCTTGCTCCGCTCGCCGTCGTCGGTGACGTAGTTGGAGACAGCGGTCCTGAGGACCGTGTCGATGTCCTGCGAGCAGTTCGGGAGCGCCGTGTCCGGGCAGACCGAGATGCACTCCATGCACTGCGTGCAGTTTTCGGCGATGAAGAGCGGGGTCTCGCGGCGGGCGACGTACTGACGCGGTGTCGCCGCTGCCGGCCGCCATCACGCCCATCGCGGCGAGCGGCGAGGCGGGCTGGTCGTAGCCGTAGTCGGAGCGGAACTCGTTGTCGAAGCTCGCGACCTGCGTGACCGGCGTCCGCTCCTCCTGTCCCTCCGGAATCTCGTGCGAGCGGCACGTCGCGCAACCCTCGCCCCCGCCGTTGCTCGGCATCGCGGCCAGCGGCAGGATCGGCAACCCGCGCAGGGTCGACCGGTCGGCCGCCTCGATCTCGCCGATCGCGATCTCGCGCACCCGGCCGAAGCCCTGGGTCATGACCTCCATGTTCGACTGCACGACCGCATCGCCGAGCCGGCCGAACTTCTTCTTGTACTGCTTGTGGACGACCTCCTCGAACTGCTCGCGGCTGATCTCGAACTCCTCGAGCAGCGGCGAGACGGCGAAGAAGGCGCCGAGGAAGGCGTTGCCCTGCATCCTGAGCTGCAGGTCCGGCCGGTTGGTCGCCTTGCGGGCGATGTCGAAGCCGGGCAGGGTGTAGACGCGAATCTTGTGCTCGATGATCTGCGAGCGCGCCCAGAGGGGCAGCCGCTCCCAGGCGTCCTTCGGCTCCTCGTCGGATTCCCAGATCAACGCGCCGCCCTCAGAAATCCCATCGAGGGGATTGCAGTGGGTGAACGCCTTCGGGTCGCAGCAGAGCACCACGCCGACGTGGCGCAGGTCGCAGTTGACGCGGATGCGCTCCGGTGCGACGACGAGGAAGTAGGAGGTCGGCGCCCCCTTCTTCTCGGAGCCGTACTTCGGGTTGGCGCTGACGTGGATGACCTCCTTCGGCCGGCCGTACTCGTCGACGTCGGTGTTGCGCGCCGACAGGAAGTCGTTGAAGTCGCCGATGATGGCGCCCAGGTTCTTGCCGGTCGTGATCGCGCCCCACCCGCCGATGGAGTGGAAGCGGACCGCGATGGCTCCTTCCGGCAGCAGCGACGGCGTCTCGTC
>JAGWAH010000016.1:1608-44423 GCA_021296515.1 Acidobacteriota bacterium
CGATGATGATGACGTTCTTCTTGCCGGCCAGCGCCTCGACCAGCGCCCGCTCCGGGAAGGGCCGGAAGACGTTCAGGTGAACGGAGCCGACGCTTGCGCCGCGGGTCTGCCGCAGGTAGTCGACCGCCGCCTCGCAGTTCTCGGCGGCCGAGCCGAGCGAGAGGAACACGGTGTCGGCGTCGTCCGCCTTGTACTGTGTGACCAGCCCGTAGTAGCGGCCGGTCAGGCGGCCGAACTCGGTGTGGGCCTCATCCAGGAACTGCAGGATCGGCTCGACGAAATTGTTGCGCCGGGCCGCGACGCCCTGCATATAGTGCTCCTGGTTCTGCACCGGTCCGAGGAGCACGGGGTTGGTCAGGTCGATCATGCGCGGCACGCGGCGGCGGGTCGGACCGTACAGCGTGCGCTGGGCCTCGGTCGGACACTCGATGATGTCCTCCGGCGCCCCGAGGAACTCGCGGATGAGGTCCGACTCGTGGCGGTAGAACGTGCGCTCGAGGTGCGACGTCAGGAATCCGTCCTGCACGTTCATGCCGGGGGTCAGGCTCAGCTCGGTGACGCGGCGCAGAATCAGCGCCTGGTCGGCCGCCTGCTGCGCGTCCTTGCCGAACAGGATGATCCAGCCGACGTCGAGCGCCCCGTAGACGTCGTCGTGGCCGCAGTGCACGTTCAGGGCGTGCTTGGTCAGCGCCCGCGCCACCACCTCGACGACCATCGTGGAGGCCTTGCCCGGCGCGTGGTAGTACTGCTCGACGCCGTAGACGATGCCCTGTCCGGACGTGAAGTTGACCACGCGGCGCCCGCACACCGAGTAGGCGATCGCCCCGCCCTGCGCGGCGTGCTCGCCCTCGGCCTCTACCGCCAGCGTGTTGCGCCCGAAGACGTTCAGACGGCCCTCCGCGAAGGACTGCTGGTACAGCTCGCCCCCCTCGGTCGACGGCGTGATCGGATAGAAGATTCCCGCATCGGCGATCCGCGCCTCGGTGTGGTACGACACGAGCTGGTTGCCGTTGGCGGTGATCCGCTCGCCGGGATACTTGGGAAGAGTGCTCAATGTCGGAACCGGTCAGGCCGCGTTGCACGACCGCGCGCCCGACGAACGGACTGGCGCACCGGTCCACGGTCCACCCGCATTGTAGCGACGGCGGGGCCGCGCGGCAATGCCGGTCGCCGACCGGAGGGGCGGCCCGAAACGATTCGGGTAAGATCGATTCATGCGGCCCACCTCCCTGGGAAGCCTGCGTCGCGCGGTCGACAAGGGCAGGATTCCTCGCCGGAGCATCAAGCGCGAGTTGCGCGACAACCTCATGGCCCGGCTGCGCAGTGACGGCCCCCTCTTTCCCGGCATCGTCGGCTACGACGAATCGGTCATTCCCCAGGTGGTCAACGCCATCCTGTCCCAGCACGACTTCGTCGTGCTAGGACTGCGCGGGCAGGCCAAGACACGGTTGATCCGGGGGCTCGCCGGGTTGCTCGACGAGTCCATCCCGGTCGTGCCCGGGTGCGACATCAACGACGACCCGCTCGCTCCGGTCTGCGCCGGGTGCCGCGCCCGCGTCGAGGAGGAAGGCGACGACCTGCCCGTGGCCTGGCTCGACCGCTCGATGCGTTACGTTGAGAAGCTCGCGACCCCGGACGTCACGATCGCCGACATGATCGGCGACATCGATCCGATCAAGGCGGCGTCCGCCGGCCGGCGGCTCTCGGACGAGCTCACCGTCCACTACGGGCTCCTGCCGCGCGCCAACCGCTGCATCTTCGCGATCAACGAGCTGCCCGACCTGGCCGGCAAGATCCAGGTCGGCCTGTTCAACATCCTGCAGGAAGGCGACATCCAGATTCGCGGCTACCCCGTTCGCCTGCGGCTCGACGTAGCGATGGCGTTCACCGCGAACCCCGAGGACTACACGGCGCGGGGCAAGATCGTCACCCCGCTCAAGGACCGCATCGGATCCGAGATCCGGACCCACTATCCACGGACCCGCCACGAGGCCATCGCCATCACCGAGCAGGAGGCCTGGGTGGCGCGCGACGCCGGAACCGACGTCGCCGTCCCGCTCTACGTGCGCGAAGTGGTCGAGGAGATCGCGTTCCAGGCGCGGGTCAACAAGAGAATCGACGGCCGCTCGGGCGTCAGTCAGCGGATGCCGATCACCTGCCTGGAGAACGTGGTGTCCAACGCGGAGCGCCGCGCCCTGGCGTCCGGCGAGGCGCCGGCGGCCCGCGTCACCGACGTTTACGCCGCGCTGCCGGCGATGACCGGCAAGTTCGAGCTGGAGTACGAGGGCGAGCTGCGCGGGGCCGACGCCGTGGGACGCGAGCTGATACGCGCCGCGGTCGGCGCCGTCTTCGGCGGCTGGTTCGACGGCGTCGACACGCATCAGGTCGTCGAGTGGTTCGAGATGGGCGGCACGCTGCAGGAGAGCGACACGACGTCGTCGGAGTCTTTCCTCGCCGACGTCGCGGAGATCCACGGGCTGCTGGAACTGGCCGCGCACGCCGGCATCGCGGCCGGCGACCCGCCGGCGCAGATCGCCGCGGCGGTGGATTTCGTTCTCGAGGGGCTCTGCGCCCAGCGCAAGATCAGTCGCAGCGACGGCGGCGGGTACGAGGCGGTCGAGAAGCCGCGCCCGCCGGTGCAACCCTCCGAGCCGGCTTTCGATCCCCGGCGGCCGATGCCGCGCGCCGGCAACAAGAAGAAGTACTACAACTGACACGGGCGGATGCGCTATCGCTACACGCGCTACACCGGCGAGGGTCTCGAGGGCATCGACCTCGACGAGTTGGTCTCGAAGCTCTCCCGACTCCTGCTGTCCAGTGGATTCGACAACCCCTACGGCCAGTCCTACGGCACCTCCGATCAGGATGACGACGACCGGAGCCTGCAGTCGCTGCACGACGCCATTCTCGACGCGCTCCTCAACGGCGGCCTGCTCTCTGACGATGCCGTGCAGGGCCTGCTCGGCGACCCCGCCGACGCGGATCAGGGCGGCGGAGAGTCGCGGCTGGAAGAGCTGATCCAGGAGCTGATCCGGCAGATGGCAGAACAGGGGTACATCTCCCTGGATTCCGACGAAGCACCCCGCGCGGGTGCGGGCGCGGGCCAGGGACAGGACACCTCTCCCGCGCGCTTCCAGGTCACCGACAAGAGCCTCGACTTCCTGGGCTATCGTGCGCTGCGGGACCTGCTCGGCTCGAGCGGGCGCAGCAGCGTCGGCCGGCACGACACGCGCGAACTCGCCACCGGGGTGGAGGCGGGCGGCGCCTCGAAGCCCTACGAGTTCGGCGACACCCTGAACATCGATGCCAGCAGCACGATCCTGAACGCCGTGCAGCGGGCGCCGGCGGGTGAGGGCGGCGCCATCGACGTGCGGTACCAGGATCTGATGGTGGCGCAGGGCGAGTACCAGAGCTCGTGCGCGACGGTGCTCATGCTCGACTGCAGCCACAGCATGATCCTCTACGGCGAGGACCGCTTCACCCCCGCCAAGCAGGTGGCGCTGGCGCTGGCCCACCTGATCCGCAGCCAGTACCCGGGCGACGCCCTGAACGCGGTGCTGTTCCACGATTCGGCGGAGGAAATCCCGCTCAAGCGGCTCGCACGCGTGCGCGTAGGCCCCTACTACACCAACACCCGCGAGGGGTTGCGCCTGGCGCGACGGGTTCTCGAACGCCAGCGCAAGGACATGCGCCAGATCGTGATGATCACCGACGGGAAGCCGTCGGCCCTCACGCAGCCCGACGGGCGCATCTACCGCAACGCGTTCGGTCTCGACCCGATGATCATCCGCGAGACGTTCGCCGAGGTGGCCAACTGCCGCCGCGCCGGGATCATGATCAACACGTTCATGCTGGCCCGCGACTACGAGTTGATGAGCTTCGTGCGGCGCGTGGCGGCCATCTGCCGCGGCAAGGCGTACTTCACGACGCCGTACACCCTGGGCCGCTACGTGCTGATGGACTACATGGACAAGAAGACGAAGACGGTGCACTGAGTGTCCAGCGAGAGCCTGCCCGAACGAATCCCGATCTTTTCGCTCCCCAACGTCGTACTGTTCCCGCAGGTCTTCCTGCCGCTGCACATCTTCGAGCCGCGCTACCGCGAGATGGTGGCCGACGCCATCGACGGCGACCGGCTGATCGGGATGGCGCTGCTCCGCGAGGGCTGGCAGCAGCACGCCAGTCCCAATCCCCCGATCTTCCCGATCGGCTGCGCAGGCAGGATCACCCATGTCGCCTCGCTTCCCGACGGGCGTTACAACATCGTGCTGCGGGGGGTGGATCGCTTTCGGGTCCTGGACGAGGACCAGTCGCGGGCGTACCGGATCGGCGTGATCGAACTGCTGGCCGACGGCTCCACGGCCGGACGGCAGACACATCTGCAGGCAGGCCGGCGACGCATCGAGGACCTTCTCGACCGGCAGACGGCCGCCGGAGCGGCGACCCGGATTCCCCCGGGCATGGCCGACGCCGAGCTGGTGAACGTCCTGTCCCAGTATCTGGCGTTCGAGCCGATCGAGAAGCAGGCCCTGCTCGAGAAGAGCGGCCCGTGCGAGCGGTGCGCGGCGCTGATCGATCTCCTGGAGATGCGCCTGATGACCAGCGGCAGGCCGTTCTCCGCCGCCGGCGTGCAGTAGCGGAACCAGCGTCCGGCAATTACGCGCCGACCGGCTCGCGCCCCAGGCGGCGTGCGATGTGCTCGACGACGACCCGGCCGTGGAACCGGCCGTTCTCGATGAACACCTCGCCCCGGTTGGCGCCGGCGACGACCGCGCCGGCCAGATAGAGGCCCGGCACGTTGGTCTCGAACGTCTCCGGATCGTGCCGCGGCACGTTGTTCGACGCGACCTCGATGCAGGCGCCGCGGAGGAATTCGAGGTCCGCGAGATAGCCGGTCAGCAGAAAGACGCCTTCCGCGGGCAGCGTCTCGCGCACGCCGTCGCGCTCGACGACGACCTCCCGCGCCCGGATCTCGACGACGCGGGTCTCGAAGCGCGCCGCGATCGAACCTTCCTTGATGCGGTTCTCGATATCGGGCTTGACCCAGTACTTGATGGACGCCCCGAGCTCGGCCCGCCGGTGCACGAGAGTGACGTGCGCGCCGCTGCGGTAGAGATCCAACGCCGCTTCCGCCGCGGAGTTCTTCCCGCCGACGACGACCACCGGCTTCCGGTAGAACTCGTGCGGCTCCGTGTAGTAGTGCGAGACGTGCGGCAGATCCTCGCCCGGGACACCGAGTTGGTTGGGGTGATCGTAGCAACCGCTGGCGACGACGACCGCCCGCGCGCGCCAGGTCTCCGCGCCGCGCGCCTCGTGCGCCGTCCGCACGGTGAACGCGTCATCGTCGCCGCGGCGAATCCCGGTCACCGAGCAGCCGAAGTCGATGGCCAGGTCGTAGGTGTCGACGACGCGCCGGTAGTAGCGCAGCGTCTCGTCGCGCGTGGGCTTCCCGTGCGGCGTCACGAACGGCAGGCCGCCGATCTCGAGCAGGTCCGGCGTCGTGAAGAAGACCATCTGCGGAGGGAAATGGAACAGGGCGTTGACCAGCACGCCCTTCTCGAACGTGCGGAAGTCGAGACCGGCCTGCCTGGCGGCGATCGCGGCGGCGAGACCGGCCGGCCCGGCGCCGACGATAATGAGATCGTGCATTGACGTCATACCTGCGCGTTCGTGCTCTATCGGGACGCGTACTCGAGTTGCACTTCGCTGATGACGGCTACCGGCCGGCCCGGCGACCAGGTGCGCTCCAGATTGCCGTCGACCAGGGTCACCTCCAGCGTCTGCCCGACGATGACCACCTGATTCAGATTGCCCGGGATCGTCACGGAGACCCGCTCCATACCGGTCGGCGCAATCGCCTTGATACCCTCCGGACCCGCGCCCCCGGCGACGCGATCGAAGAGATCCTCCGCGGTTCTGAACTCGTTCAGCACGTAGCGCCGTCCGAGCACGTCGCCCGCCGGCGACGCCACCGCCACCTCGGCCAGGTACCGGGCGTAGGCGCGGCCGCGCCTGACGTCGTCCTCGGAGTACGTGTGCCGATTGTGGAGGTTGAAGGTCAGGGTCGCCTCGCCCCGGCGCGGAGGAAGAACGACGATAACGCCCAGCGCCGGGTCCTGTTGCGCGAGGACATCGCAGAACACGAGATCCGTTTCGACGCCGATGCCGAGAACCGACGGGCAGCGCACCTCCACCGATTCGACGAGACGCCCCTGCCCCGCGGCCGACGCCGGCACGACGGCCGCCAGGAGGCCGATCAGCGCGGGCCACGAACGCCGCCGGCTACGCAATCCGCTCATGTCGGCGCCACCTCCCCGGCGCCGGCCACGAGCCGCGCCGGATCGAACGCGGCGCGCATGTCGCCGCGCAGCTTGAGAAGCTCGAGGAACTCCATCCGCGTGCGGGCGTCGGAGCGAAACGCGCCGCGCATGGCGCTGGTGAGCGCGAATGCGTTCTGCTTCTCCACGCCCCGCATCAGCACGCACAGGTGCGTCGCCTCGATTACGACGCCGACGCCCAACGGGTCGAGCGCCTCCGAGATGACCTCCGCGATCTGGTTGGTGAGCCGCTCCTGGATCTGGAGCCGCCGGCTGAAGACGTCCAGAAGACGCGGGAGCTTGCTCAGCCCCACGACCCGATCACGCGGCAGGTACGCGATATGGCACTTGCCGAAGAACGGCAGCAGATGATGCTCGCAGAGACTGTAGAAGTCGATGTCCCTGACAATCACCATCTCGCTGCACTCGACCGTGAAGAGCGCGTTGTTCAGGACGGCATCGACATCCTGCCCGTAGCCGCTGGTAAGGAACTTGAGCGCCTCGGCGACACGGGCCGGGGTGCGGACCAGACCCTCTCGCGTCGGATCCTCCCCGACCTCGGCGAGCAGCGTCTCCACCGCCGCCTTCACGCGTTCCTCGTTCATCGGCAGAGACATCAGTACGTGTAGAACCCTCGTCCCGTCTTGCGGCCGTGCCGGCCGGCCAGCACCATCCGCTTCAGCAGCGGCGGCGGCGCGTACCGCGGATCCTTGAACTCGTCGTACATGATGCCGGCGATGTAGCACGTCGTATCGAGACCCACGAAATCGAGGAGCGTGAAGGGACCCATCGGGTAGCCGCACCCGAGGGACATGGTCTTGTCGATGTCCTCTATGGTCCCGAGTCCCTCCTCGTAGGCGCGAACGGCGTCCAGCAGGTACGGGATGAGCAGCCGGTTCGCGATGAACCCGGGCCGATCCGGTGCGGTCACGGGGTCCTTGCCGACGCTGCGGCCGAACGCGAACACGTTCTCGAAGGTCTCATCGCTGGTCGCGAGGCCCCGAATGACCTCGACCAGCTTCATGATCGGCACCGGGCTGAAGAAATGCAGCCCGATGAACCGTTCCGGCCGCCGGGTCGTCGCCGCCAGTTCCGTGATGCAGAGCGACGACGTGTTGCTCGCGAACACGGTCTCCGGCCCGACCACCCCTTCCAGCGTCTCGAACACTTCGCGCTTCGCGCCGACGTGCTCGACGATCGCCTCGATGATCAGATCGCAGTCCGCCAAGTCTTCCAGACGGCTGGTGCCGCTGAGGTTGGCCAGGGTCCGGTCCCGGTCGGCCGCGGACAGCTTGCCCCGCTCCACGCCGGCCGCCAGAAACGACTCGATGCGCCCAATTCCCGCCGCCACGGTGGAATCGTCGATCTCGCGCACGATCGTGCGGTAGCCGGCCTGCGCCGAAACCTGCGCGATGCCCGAACCCATGAGACCGCATCCGACGACGCCGATAGTCCGACAATCCATATGCTGATTGCGGGCTGCCCTGGAGCGCACGCAACAACCCGGATCATAGCAAAGACCCTGCCGCGCGACTGCGCGCGACGGACCGGCGGTGGCCGCCGCCCGCGGCCCCGGCGACGGATCGATTGTAGACGTGAAATCCGCTCGTCGACGCGCCGCAGAAAGAAGACGTGGCGGGGCGCGGGAGCGATGGTTGGCAGGCTTACGGGGCGGCGGCGACATCCGCGTCGGAACGGTCCGGCAACAGCTCCAGGACCGCGTCGGAAGGCAGATCGAAGGTCAGGGTCACGTTCGTGCCGGCAGCGGTGAGCTGGATCGAATCGAGCAGGCCGCGCAGCTCCGGGCGCGAACCGACCTGCAGGCGGGCGAGGGCGAGAAAACCCTGCAGCAGATCCCTCAGATTCCGCCCGGTCTCCTCGTCCCGCGCCTCCGCCGTCAACGTCCCGCTCACGCCGCCGTTGACGCGGGCGCCGGCCGCGAACGCGGCGACCTGCGACACCTGCGCTTCGACCTCGTCCGGAAGCCACCCGCCACCCCGCGGATCGTCGAGTCGGCCGATGGTCCACGCGGTGCTGCCGCGTTCGACGTGTCGCAACAGCCCCATCAACGAGTCGTTCGAGTCGACGCCGCCCTCGGCGAACGGCAGGTCGATGGTCCGCTTGATCAGCGGCTCCGATCCGATGGCAATCACCCCCGCCTCAAGGAACGCCATCGCCACCGATTCGTCGGGGATCGTGATCAGCCTGCGCCCCCGGTAGTCGGACGCCGCGCCGCCCTGCTCGAGCGCCAGCGTCTCGAGCCGATCCGCATCGAAGCTGCCCGCGAGGATGGCGATCCCGCGCGTGTCGTCCGGCCCGTCCGGCACCAGGCCGCCGACGATGTAGTCGATGTCCCGCTCGAGGTCGATGCCGGTACGTTCCTGAAACTCGCGTTGTCCGTCGAGCTCGGGCTGAATCTCGCGCAGCCGCCGCCTGAGATTCGAATCCATCACCTCGCGCACGTTGGCGAAGGAAAGGATCGTCGCCTCCGGTGGAACGTACCGCAGCTCGTCGGGCCGCTCCTGCGCGACGAGCGGCGGCAGCCTGCTGCTCACCCAGGCCACGAGCCCTCCCGCGAGCCCGACCGCCATCACGCCGGCGCCGCCGAGCAGGACATACCGCGTGCGCGTCGTCATGGTCATGAGTTCGTAACCAGTATACCGGCGAGGTCGGCCAAAAGTTCCGCCTCGCTCACTGTCCGAGAACGTACTCGCGCCGCTCGACGACGCGCATCGCCGCCGCCAGCGCAGCCGCCCAGATGACGGCCAGCGCCAGCAGGTTCGCCCAGGTGCCCAGTGGCGTCTGGACCGACGTCAGCAGGGCCTGGATCACGCTGAGCGCGTCGCCCTGCGGCATGGCGTGCGGCGCCAGCCCCTGGAGATAGTACGCCACGCTCAGGTACTTCATGTACCCGGGCAGAACGACGACCAGCGGCTCCCATCCGAAGACGAAGACGAGGCCGGTCAGCAGGGGGCGCCGGAACCAGGCGCCGACGAGCCCGAAGACCGCGCCGTAAACGGCGAGCCCCGCGCCAATCAGGCCGAGATCGACCAGCAGGGCGGGAAAGTTGCGGCCGATGTCGCCCCCCAGGAGCGGCACGACCAGGAAGTAGACCAGCATCACGGAGGGCAGTACCACGACCGCCGTACAGACCAGGTAGGCCAGGTACTTGCCGGCCAGAACCGCTCCGCGCGCCACGGGACGGGTGAACAGGTAGGTGACGGTCCGGTCCTCGACCTCGTCCGCGATGAGCGCGGTGCCGTAGAACACGCCGAGCACCGGCACGGTGAAGCGCAGGTAGAACGTCCAGATCATGAGGCCGAAGATGTCCGGCCCGTCCAGGCTCACCGGGCGCCCGGCGATCTGCCCCGCTCCCCCGTCGAAGACCGGCAGCGAGGCCAGCGCCCGCAGCAGCACTGCAATCAGTACGGGTCCGCCCGCGACCAGCGCCATGAAGACGGTTCGTCGCGACCAGAGCATCTGCCCGAGGCCGAGATCGAAGACCCTCAGCGCCGCGGGGCCGAGAGCGGGGGCGGCATGCGAATCGGCCATCAGTGCTCGACCAGATAGGAGAAGACCGCCTGCAGATTGTCGTCCGGCGATGTGACCTCCCTCACGGCGCCGGCCTCATCGCCCGCCGCCAGCGCCGTGAGCTCGGCATAGAAGGCGTCCGGCTGGCTCGTCTGCGCGACCACGGCGCCGTCCTGCAACTGCATGGCGATGACGTGCGGGTAGCCGAGCAGATGGCGCGCGAGCCGCCGGGGATCCTCCGCCGTGATGCGCACGGTGTGCGGATGCTCGTCGATCAGCTCCCGAATCCGGTGCACGTTCCCCTCCGCCAGGATGCGCCCGTTGTGCAGCAGCAGGATGTTGGAGGTCATCAGCTCGATCTCGTGCAGGACATGGCTGGAGACGACGACGCTGCGACCGTCGCGGCCCCACGCCTTGATCACGTCGATCACGCGTCGGCGCCCGATCGGGTCGAGCCCGGCCAGAGGCTCGTCCAGCACCAGCAGCTCCGGCTCGTGCGCGATCGCCTGCGCCAGCTTGATCCGCTGCCGCATGCCCTTGCTGTAGCCTCCGATCTTCCGGTCGGCGGCGGTCGTGAGCCCGACCGTCTCGAGGGCGCGTTCGGCGGCGCCGGCGGCCCGCTCGCCCTCGAACCCGCTCAGGCCGAGCAGCGCCGTCAGCCATTCCCGCCCGGTGAACCTCTCGTAGAACGCATCGTGATCCGGGCAGTAGCCGATGCGCCGGTAGGCCCCCGGATTGCCCCAGACCGGCTCTCCGAGCACCTGCACGTGCCCCTTGCTCGGCTTGAGCTGGCCGGTGACGAGCTTCAGCAGGGTCGACTTGCCGGCGCCGTTGGGTCCGAGCAGCCCGCTGATGCCCGGCGGGATCGAGACGGTCACCTCGTTGAGGCCGATCACCTGTCCGTACCACTTCGACATCCGGTCGGCGACGACCACCGGCCGGCTCACGTGACGATCTCCACGCCCCGCACGCGCCGGGCGAGCACCCAGGCCGAAAGGGCGATCACGAACCCGACGGCCAGCAGGGAGACGCCCCACGGGGTGTCGTAGCGCGGCTCGACGCGGAAGATGACGTCCCCCACCTGCGCGAGGCTCGCGCCGAACGACACCCAGGACAGTCCGGTACCGCCCGTGACGCCGCGCAGCGTCTGGAACACCGCCTCGCTGAAGATCACGGCCCCTGCATAGAGCATCCCGACGTAGCGCGCGCTGGTCGAGAGCGACGACAGCGCGAGCATCGTGATCGAAGCGAGCAGCACCTGCAGGAATCCGAAGAGGGTGATCGCCGGGATCAGGAACGCGTGCTCCCGCACGAACGCCAGGCTGCCGGTGAACATCGCCTGAAGTCCCAGCAGCAGCAGCGCCGGCACCCAGGTCACGAACGCCAGGAACGCCATCACGACGGCGAGCTTGCCCGCGATGTACTCGATCCGCGTCAACGGCTTGGACAGATAGATCTGCAGCGCGTTCGCCCGCCGGTCGTTGGCGAGGAGCCCGGCGCCGACATAGACGGCCACCACGAAGACGAAGAACCCCTGCTGGTCGAAGAACTCGCGGAAGGTCGCCGGCGACGGCGCGATGACGTCGGCCTGCGGCACGTTGGCGGCCAGGTACAGCATGACCGCGCGCACGAAGAACTGCAGCCACGCGAACAGCAGGACGAACAGAAACGGGCGCGCCGAGAGCATGCCGCGGATGCCGGCGCCGGCGATGACGGCCCAGGCCCGGCCGGGCGGGGTGCGCGTTCCCTGGTAGCGGGCGTAACCGTGATCGTGAATGGGCATCAGGACTCGCCGATCGCCTTCGCGAAGACGTCCTCCAGGGTCTGCACGCTGGGACGCAGATGGCGCACCTGCACGTCGTGGCGCACTGCGAGTGCGAACAGATCCCGTGCGCCCCGGTCCTCGCCGATCAACACCCGCATGACGTCGTCGTCCGTGTCGTGGCACTCGACGCCCGCGTCGCGGAGGCCGCTCACGAAACGCGCGACGTCACCCTTCACGCGGAGCTCGAAGGCCCGGCGGCTCTGCCCCTTCAGCTCGGCGATCGGTCCCTGGGCGACGACGCGCCCCTGGTGCAGCACGACGACCCGGTCGCACGCCGTCTCCACGTCCGGCAGCACGTGGGACGACAGGATGACGTTGACGCCCTTGCGCTGCGCCAGGTCCCGAATCAGCGCAAGCATCTCCTCGCGTCCCCGCGGATCCATGCCGTTGGTCGGCTCGTCGAGGAACAGCAGATCCGGATCGTGCACGAGCGCCTGGGCCAGCTTGATGCGCTGCTTCATGCCGGTCGAATAGGTGTCGACCGCGCGGTAGCGCGCCTCGCCGAGCCCGACGTACTGCAGCACGGCGTGCGCGCGCTGCATCGCATCGGCCGCCGGCAGCCCCGCAAGCCGCCCGCAGTAGGCGACGAAGGTGACCGCGTTGATGCCCGGGATGTGGGCGTCCGACTCGGGCATGTAGCCAAGCCGAGCACGGATGTCGAGCGGTCGATCGACGACGTCCATGCCGAGCACCTGCATCCGGCCGCCGTCCGGGCGGACGAATCCGAGCAGCGTCTTCAGCAGGGTGCTCTTGCCGGCGCCGTTCGGGCCCAGCAACCCGACCGCACCGGACGGGAAGACCGCGTCGACGCTCTGCAGGGCGTGGCTGCGGCCGTAGGAAACGGTGACCGCCTCGAGCCGGGCCACCGGGGGCCTGTCTCCCGCGAAGCCTCCCGCAGCGTTTCCGGTCGCCGCATCCTGTGTCGTCGCGTCCACGTCGAACGACTATACGGAAGGAGGAACGTGCAGGTTCTGCGCGTCGGCCCCGACGGGTGACGTCACAGCGAACCCCGGAGGCCCAGCGCTTCCGCCTCGGTCCGCAGGAACCCGATGACGTTGGCGATGTGCTCGTCGAGGGGCACTCCGAGCTCCTCGGCCCCCAGGCGCAGGTCGTCGCGACTGACCGCGCGGGCGAACGCCTTGTCCTTCATGCGCTTCTTCACGGAGCGCGCCTCGAGGTCGAGGACGCTCTTCGTCGGCCGCACCAGCGCCGCCGCGGTGATGAAGCCGGTGAGTTCGTCGCAGGCGAACAGGGTGTGCTCCAGGCGCGACTCGCGCGGTACGCCGCTGTAGTCGGCGTGGGAGAGAATCGCGCGGATCATGTACTCCGGCCAACCCCGCTCGCGCAGGATCTCGCTGCCGCGGAAGGGATGGTCCTTCGCATCGGGCCACCGCTCGTAGTCGAAGTCGTGGACCAGGCCGACGATGCCCCACGCCTCCTCGTCCTCGCCGAACCGCCGTGCGTAGCCGCGGACGGCGGCCTCGACGGCCAGGGCGTGCTTGCGCAGGCTCTCGCCCGCCGTGTACTCGGTGAGCAGCGCCCAGGCGTCGGCGCGCGTCGGCGTCACGAACCCGCCCCCGCCGGCAACCCGTTGACGGCGGTCGGGCTCAACTGCCCCTCGCTCGCCGCCACGACCGTCGCGACGGCCGCGTCGCCGGTGACGTTGGTCGCCGTACGGCACATGTCGAGAATGCGGTCCACACCGAAGATGAGGGCGATGCCGGCGGGCGGCACACCGACCGCCTCGAGCACGATGACCAGCATCACGATGCCGGCGCTCGGCACCGCGGCGGTCCCGATCGAGGCGAGCAGCGCGGTGAAGACGATGGTCGCCTGTGCGCCCAAGCCGAGCGGGATGCCGAGGGTCTGCGCGATGAACACCGCCGCCACCGACATGTAGACCGCCGTGCCGTCCATGTTGATGGTGGCGCCGAGCGGCAGCGCGAACGAGGCGACCTCCTCCGAGACCCCCAGGTCGTGCTCGGCTCGCTCCATCGTCACCGGCAGGGTCGCGGCGCTCGACGAGGTGGAGAAGGCGACGAGCTGGGCTGGGGCGATCCCGCGCAGGAAGCGCAGCGGCGTAACCGGCGTGCAGAACTGCAGCAGCAGCGGATAGGTCAGGAAGGCATGGATCGCCAGGCCGACCAGCACCGTGATGCTGTACAGGCCGAGTGCGCCGAGGAGCTGCGCCACGTCGGCCGGGTCGTCGCCCGCCACCGTCGTGATGGTCCCCGCGATCAGCGCGAAGACCCCTATCGGCGCGACCTTCAGGATCAACCCGACGATCGCGATGATGACGGCGTTGAGGCTCTCGAACAGGTCGAGAAGCGGCTGCGCCCGCTCTCGCGGAAGCTGCATGAGCGCCACGCCGAAAAGGAATGCCACGAAGACGACGCTGAGCATGCCCCGGTTGTTCGTCGCCGCGCCCAGGATGTTCTCGGGCACCATGTCGACGAGCGGCTGGAGCGGCCCGGCTTCCATCGCCTGGTCGATGGCCTCCTGCCGGTCCTCCAGGTCCTCCTGGTAGGTCTCCTGCAGGGTCGTCCGCAGGCTCTCGGGAATCGATGCGCCGGGCTGTACGAGGTTGACCAGGACGAGGCCGATGACGAGCGCGACGAGCGTCGTCCCCAGGTAGATGGCGATCGTCTTCCCGCCGATGCGGGACAGCTTCTGCAGATCGGCCAGCGACGCCACCCCGGTGACCAGCGACGCCAGCACGAGGGGCACCGCGATCAGCAGCAGCAGGCGCATGAAGATCGTGCCGAACGGCGCGATCCAGTCGCCGGTGAACCCGCCCCAGCCCGCGAGCGCGGCCACGACCCCGTAAATGATGCCCAAGCCGAGAGCGACCAGAATCCGCCAGTGCGTCCGTTGATGCCAAGCCATGGCGTCTACTCTACCGCGCCCGGGGCCAAACGCGGAGCTTGGCGACGGGTTTACCGGCGCTGGCAGTCTTCGCCGTTTCTACGGCGCAGACTGCCAGCCGCCGGGCGCATCGTCCAGGGGCAGTGACGCCTTCGCGTTGAGGTCGAGCGGCGCGGTGACGCCGGCGTGCAGCCGCCGCAACCCCGCCGCGCCGATCATCGCGGCGTTGTCGGTCGCCAGCGCCAGCGACGGCAGAAACAGGGGCAGCCCCGCGCGTTCCGCCCGCGCCGCGGCGTCCGCCCGCAGCCTCGCGTTGGCCGACACCCCGCCGGAGATGCCGACGCTTAGCGCCCCGAAACGGCGCGCGGCGAGGAAGGTCCTGTCGAGCAGCGTCCTCACCACCACCCGCTGGAAGCTGGCGCAGATGCCCGCGATCTCCTCCTCCGGCAGCCTGCCGTCGCAGCCGAGGGCCGCGCGCCGCCGCTGCACGTGACGCTTGACCGCCGTCTTCAGCCCGCTGAAGCTGAACTCGAGCTGCCGGCCGCGGCGCGCCTCGGCCAGACCGGCCGGCCGGACCATCGCCGGACCGGCGTTGCGGTCGTCGTGGGTCATCCTGGCGAAAGGAAAGTCGACGAAGTGGTCGTCGCCGGTGCGCGCGATGCGATCGATGACCGGCCCTCCGGGATAGTCGAGGCCCAGAAGCGAGGCGACCTTGTCGTAGGCCTCGCCGGCGGCGTCGTCGCGCGTGCGGCCGATCAGGCGATGCGACAGTCCCTCCGCGCCCGCCGCGGTGGTCAGATACAGGTTGGTGTGCCCCCCCGAGACGACCAGCACCACCGCCGGCAGCGGCATCCGGCCGCCCTCCACCACGAGCGACTCGATGTGCCCGGCCAAGTGCTGCACCGGGACCAGCGGCAGGTCGAGCGAAGCGGCCAGCGCCTTGGCGAAGGCGACGCCCACCAGCAGCGAGCCGACCAGGCCGGGCCCCTGCGTCACCGCGACGGCGTCGACGTCGGTCCAGTCCGCGCCGGCGTCCTCGAGCGCGCGTTCCACCACGCCGCAGATGTCGCGAACGTGCTGCCGGGACGCGAGCTCGGGCACCACGCCGCCCCATTCGCGGTGGATTTCCGCCTGCGAGGCGACCACGTTGGATCGCACGGTCCAGGGCCGCGCCGGATCGCCGGAATCCGCCACCACCGCGGCGGCCGTCTCGTCGCACGACGTCTCGATGGCGAGAATATCCATGGGACGACGCGGTTCACGCCCTGTCGCAGGCCGCGGCCAGACTCTCGCCGTAGGGCGGACGACAGATGCCGCGCTCCGTGATGATGCCGGCCACGAAGCGGTGCGGAGTGACGTCGAAGGCCGGGTTCCAGACGCCCGCGCCCTCGGGAGCGACGCGGGAGGTTCCGACGTGGGTGACCTCCCGGCTGTTCCGTTCCTCTATCGGTATGCCGCCGCCGTCGGCGGTCGCCAAGTCTATCGTCGACGTCGGCGCGGCGACGTAGAACGGCACCTCGTGCTCACGGGCCAGCACGGCCACGGTATAGGTGCCAATCTTGTTGGCGACGTCTCCGTTCGCGGCGATGCGGTCGGCGCCGACCACCACCGCGTCTATCGTTCCGCCGCTGAAGAGGGAGCCGGCCATCCCGTCGGTCACGATCGTCGTATCGATACCGTCCCGCAGCAGCTCCCAGGCGGTCAGCCGGCTGCCCTGCAGGAACGGCCGGGTCTCGTCGGCGTAGACAGCGATCCGCTTGCCGCCCTCCACCGCCGCCCGTATCACCCCGAGCGCGGTTCCGTAGCCGCCCGTCGCCAGCGCACCGGCGTTGCAGTGCGTCAGCACGCGGCCGTCGTCGGGGAGCAGCGCCGCACCGTGCGCCCCGAGCGCCCTGCAGCAGGCGACGTCCTCGTCGTGGATGCGCCGGGCTTCGGCCACCACGATCCCGGCGATCTCCGCTGGCGACCGCCCGGCCCGCGCCGCGGCCGAGAACACCCCCTTCATGCGGTCGATCGCCCAGAAGAGATTCACCGCCGTCGGGCGCGTACCGGCCATCGTGTCGCACAACCGGTAGAACTCGGCGGCCAGCGCCGCGCTCCCCTTCGCCCGGCTCTTCGTCACGCCGAGCGCCAGCCCCATCGCCGCGGCGACGCCGATCGCCGGCGCCCCCCGGATCACCATCTTCTCGATGGCGCGCGCCACCTCGCGGGCCGTGCGGAGCTCGACGTAGACCTCCCGGCCGGGCAACTTGCGCTGGTCGACCATGACGACGCGGTCGTCCTTCCAGGCGACGGTCGGCAGCATGGAGGGGGATCATACAACCCGGTCGCCGGCGCCCGGCCACCGCGGCGCGGCGCCGCCGTGGGTGTGGACTACAGCAGGACGGCCGCCACCGAGGCGTTGATCAGGGTCGCCATGAAGCCGGCGAGGAGCGCGCTGGCGCTGAGGCGCGCCAGATCGCCGCGGCGCTCGGGCGCCATGCTGCCGATCCCGCCCAGCACGATGCCGATCGAGCCGAAGTTGGCGAAGCCGGTGAGCGCATAGGCGGAAAGCGTCCGCGCGCGGTCGCTGACCGAGTCCGCGTACTCGCCGCTCAACTTGAGGTAGGCGACGAACTCGTTCGTGACGAGCTTCGTGCCGAGCAGATCCGCCACCGCCGGCACGTCGCCGGCCGGCGTCCCGATGAGCGCGGCGACCGGCGCAAAGACCACCGCGAAGATGCCGGCCATCGACAGACCCGGCCGCAGGAGGCCCAGCAGGTAGTCGAACATGGCGATGAACGCCAGGAACGCGATCAGCATCGCCGTCACGTTGAAGGCCAGTTGCATGCCGCTCGATGCGCCGCCGGCCGCGGCATCGACCACGTTGACGTGCTCCCGCTCCGGATTGACGACCACCCGACCGGCGGTCACCGGCTCCCCGGTCTCCGGCAGCAGTATCTTGGCCAGATACAGGCCGCAGGGCGCCGCCATGACGCTCGTCGTCAGCATCGCCACCGGATCGGCGCCCAGACTGACGTAGATGGCGAACATGCTGCCGGCGATGGTCGCCAGGCCGCCCGTCATCAGCGCGAGCAGCTCCGACTGGGTCATCCGCGCGATGTACGGGCGCACGATGATCGGCGCCTCGGTCTGCCCCATGAAGACGTTGGCCGCCGCCGACAGCGTCTCGGCCCCGCTGGTGCCCATCAGCGGCATCATGACCCGCGCCAGCAGCCGCACGGCCGCCTGCAGGACGCCCAGGTGGTAGAGCACGGTGAAGACCGACGACGCGAAGATGATGATCGGAAACGCGGAGAAGGCCAGCACGAGGCCGTTGGGGAACCGCTCCCCCATCGCCACCGGATCGGCAAGGACCCCGAAGACGAACTGCGCCCCGACGCTGGTGAACTCCAGGAAGCGCGTGACCACGGCGGCCAGCGCGGAGAACACGGCGTAGCCCGGCCGGACGCCGCCGACGGCGAGCTTGAGAATCGCCACGGCCAGGAACACCTGCAGACCGATTCCCCAGGCGACGGTGCGCCAGCGGATGGCGGCCACGTTCGCGGAGCAGGCGACGGCGGTCAGGATGAACGCCGCCATGCCCATCAACGCCCGCAGGCGTGCCGGCAGCAGTTCCTGAAACGCGAACGCCGCCAGCGCCAGCAGGACGGCGGTCGCGGCCGCCGCGGCGCGAATCCACCGGGTATCGCGCATCGTCTCCACACGTCCTCCTTATTCCGCCCGCGACAAGCCTACCCGAGACGGGCTGCTATACTCGCGATCCTCCAGAGGCGCGCCCCGCGACGGGAATCCCGTGACCGATGCCGTGCTCTCGTTCGCCGTCGTCTTTCTCGCCTTCGGGACAACCGTCGCGTGGCTGTCGCTTGGCGCCCGGCGAGCGGATCCGACCAGCGGACAACGGCTCGTAGCCGAGTTGCGGCTCGCCCAGTTCGCGGCGCTGCTGCTGGCACTGGCCGCGGCCGTCCCCATCGGCTTCGCCCTCGCGCACGAGGGCGTCCCCGGAGCCGGCCTCGTCGTGGCCATCGCCGCCGGCTGCTTCGCGGTGGCGGCCCTGGTCACCACGTGGGAACCGGTTCGCGCGCTGACGGCTCTGGCCGCCGCCTGGGGCGCACACGCGGTGGCCGGCCTTGCGCACGGCGCCGGGCTGCTCCCGCCGGAGATGGTCCCGCGCTGGTACCCGGCGGCCTCCGCAACGTACGACGTGCTCGTCGCCGCGCTCTGCTACCTGCCGGTCCTCCGGCGCTGAAACGGAACGCGGATTCGGGACTGACGCGGGCGGCCCGGCATGGGCGTTCGCCCTTCCATCGCCGGCTGCCACACGGGGTTTTCAAACACGGGCTGCTAAGCTGTGCTGCATGACTGGCACCATCGAATCCACGTTCATCGAGTCTGCCCGCACGCGCCTCTGCATCCACCTGACGGGACAGATTCGCACCTGCCTGGACGCGCTGAAGGTGGAGCAGATCTGGTGGCGCCCCAACGAATCGTCGAACGCTATCGGCAACCTCGTCCTGCACTGCGTCGGTTCGACCCGCTTCTACATCGGACACGTCGTCGGGGGACGCGACTTCGTACGGGATCGGGCCGCCGAGTTCGCGGAACGGCGCGAGCTGCCGGCCGCCGAGCTGCGGGCCAGACTCGACATGGCCATCGAGGAGGCCGACGCGGTGCTGGCGCAGGTCGATCCGGCCAGCCTGCTCGCCACGACGGAGCGGACGCCGAAACCCATGACGCTGCTGGAAGCCATCAACCTGCAGTTGACGCACTACGCCCTCCACGCCGGGCAGATTGCGTACGCCACGAAACTGATCGACGCCCACGCCATCCACGAGATCTGGCGGACGACCCCGGGGCACTGAGCGCTGCAGGACCTCCTTCTCGGAACGACCGCGCCGGCGGATCGGCTGGACGGCGTGAACAGCGACACCAGGGAACCGGCGACGCCGTTCGCGCGGCGAGTACTGACCATAGTGCGCCGCATCCCGCCCGGGCGCGTCGCGACGTACGGGGACGTCGCCGCCCTGGCGGGGCAGCCACTCGCCTCCCGCGCGGTGGGCAACGTCATGCGGAGATGCACGAGACCGGGGGTGCCGTGCCACCGTGTCGTCGGGGCCGGCGGGCGTCTGGGCGGCTACGGCGATCGCGCCGTCAAGCGCGGCCTGCTCGTTGCGGAAGGGATCCGTGTGATCGGGGACCGGCTGCACCGCTTCGCCGCGGTGCGCTGGCAGGGTCCGATGCTATGATTTCAGTCATGAATCAGGCGTCAATGAAGGGGTCGTGCATCTTGCGCGGGTTGGCCGCCGTGCTCCTCTTCGTCGCCGGCAGTTCGCCGCCGGCGGCCGCGCTGCAACTTGCGGGCAACGTCAGCGTCCCGGCCGAGGAGCTGGCGCTCGGAACAATCGAGTTGCCGCGCCCCGTCCTGGCGGACGGTCAGGCGCTGCCGGCCGGCGCCTACGACGTGCACCTGACGAGCCGAACTGCGAGCCCGGAGACGGCCGGAACGCTGGGCGAGCTCGAACGCTGGGTGGAGTTCCGTCAGGGCGGCGCGGTCATGGGCCGCGAGCTGGCCTCCATCGTCCCCGCCACGGAAATCGGCGACATCGCCGCGTCCGCCCCGCCGGCGAGCGGCAGTTCGCGCGTCGAAGTTCTGCGCGGGAACGACTACGTGCGCGTCTGGATCAACCGGGACGGCACGCACTATCTGATTCACCTCGCCGTCGGCTGACCACTCAGGTAGCCATCACGTCGAACTGCTCGTGGTGCAGCCGGACGTCCGGCTGCACGGTGACCCCGCGTCCGAGCACGCGCTCGAGGTCCCGGAGCACCCCGCGCTGCTCCTGCTCGAGGACCCGCGCGATGTCGGGATTGACCCGCAACTGCACGGCGTGCCCGTTGAGCTCGGGACCGATCTTGCGCACCTCCGACAGCAGGTCGTAGCAGATCGTCGACGACGACTTGATGACCGCGCTGCCGGAGCAGTAGGGGCACGGGTCGGTCAACTGCCGCTCCAGGCTCTTGCGGACGCGCTTTCGCGTCAGGATGATCAGGCCGAAGTCGGACACCTGGATCGTCTTCGACGGCGCCCGATCGCGCCGGAGCTCCCGCTCGAACGCCTGCGCGACCTTCTGGCGGTTCTTCCGATCGTCCATGTCGATGAAGTCCGCCACGATGATGCCGCCGAGATCCCGCAGCCGGACCTGGCGCACGATCTCCTTGGCCGCTTCGAGGTTCGTCTTCACGATGGTGTCCTCCAGACCACCGCTCCGCTTGCCGACGTAGCGCCCGGTGTTCACGTCGATCGCGACGAGGGCTTCCGTCTGGTTGATCACGATGTAGCCGCCCGACTTGAGCCACACCTTGCTCCGGATCGCCTTGTCGATCTCGGCCTGCACGCCGTATTCCTCGAAGATCGGAAACTCCTTCGCATAGTGCCGCACCCGCTCCACCATGCCCGGCATGATGCGCTCGACCAGACGCACGACGCGCGCATGCTCGTCGCGATCGTCGATCCGGATCGCCGAGAAATCGTCGTTCAGGAAGTCGCGGATGAGCTTCGCGACGAGGCTCTCCTCGTGATGAATGACCGCGGGCGCCCGCAAGGACTCCATGTTGCCGCGCATCTCCGACCACAGCTCGTGGAAGTACCGCAGGTCGCCTTCGATGTCCTCCTTGGGGCGCCTGGCCGCGGCGGTGCGGATGATGATCCCGCCGGTGAAGCCGTGCTCGTCGCGAAACTGCCGCACGATGCCGCGCAGGCGGCTGCGCTCCTCGCGCGAGTCGATCTTGCGCGACACGCCGATGTTGTCGGCGGTCGGCATGAAGACGAGGAAACGCCCGGGGATGCTTGCGTGGGAGGTGACCCGCGCGCCCTTGGTGCCGAGCGGCTCCTTGACCACCTGCACCAGGATCTCCTGGCCAGCCTTCAGCAGGTCTTCGATCTGCTGCGTCGGTCTCTGCGCGGAGCGCTGGGGCGACCGGCTCCGGCCGTTGCCGCGCGAGCGTGCGGCGTCGCCGTTGGACTCGCCGCCGCCCGCGGGCGCGTCGTCGCCGTCACCCGACTCGAGGCGCTCGAACTCCTCGATGGTGTCGACGACGTCGGAGACGTACAGGAAGGCGTCGCGCTCGAGACCGATGTCGACGAAGGCCGACTGCATCCCGGGCAGGACCTTGTTCACCCGCCCCTTGTAGATGTTGCCGGCGAGGCCGCGCTGGTGCTCGCGTTCGATGTGGATCTCGGCCACCTGGTCGTCCTCGAGAATGGCCGCCATCGTCTCGTGGCGGTTCGAGGAGACGATCAATTCCTTCCCGCCGGTCCGGGCTCGCGGCGCCCCGGCCGCGCCGACCCCGCGCACGTCGCGCGCGTGCGCAATCGCACACCGGCACGCCCGCCGGTCGGGCCGCCGTCCACGCGCCTTCGCAACGCCTCGCGCCGCTGCCCTTCCGGACCATGAGCTCAGTTTCTGAATCGGCGCATCCTGACGTTCAGGATGAGCCCGAATCCCATCAGTGTCGCGATGATCGACGAGCCTCCGAAGCTCATCAACGGCAGGGTCAGCCCCTTGACCGGAGCGAGACCCACCGACATCGTGATGTTGTAGACGACCTGGAACGTGAATCCGGCGACGATGCCGGCGACCAGGTACATGCCGGTGCTGTCCCGCGCGACCCGCGCTGCGTCGAGCGAACGCAGGATGACGAACAGATACAGGATCAGCGCGATCGACACCCCGACGAATCCGTGCTCCTCCGCCAGCACCGAGAAGATGAAGTCGTTGTGCGCGACCGGCAGGAAGTTGTACTGGTTCTGCGTGCCCTGCAGGAACCCCCGTCCAGTCAGCCCCCCCGAGCCGACGGTGATCCGCGCCTGCCTCTGCTGGTAGCCGGCGCCCTGCGGATCCTGCTCCGGGTCCAGGAAGCTGGAGATGCGACGCTGCTGATACTCCTCGAGGCCGTAGGCCCAGACGAGAGGCGCCGCGAGCACGGCCAGAAGAGCCACGACCGCGAGGACCCGGATTCGCAGGCCCGCGAACATCATGATCGTCAGGCAGACCGGCAACAGGGTCACCGCGGTCCCGAGATCGGGTTGACGCGCGATAAGCACGAAGGGCAGGGCGACTACCGCAGCGCCCACGATCCAGTCGCGCAGCGCGCGCCGTGCGGGACTGTTCCGGGCGTACACCGAGGCGAGGACGAGGGCCAGGACGAGGCGCGCCAGCTCGGACGGCTGTCCGGAGAGCGGACCGATGCCGACCCAGCGCTGGGCGCCGCCCTGCTCGGTGCCCACGAACAGCGTGAGAACCAGGATCGCCACGAGGCCGGCATAGATGAACAGCGAGCGATCCGCCAGGGTCCGGTAGTCGACCATCAGGCAGCCGACGAGCGCGGCCACCCCGATCGCCAGAGCCACCAGATGACGATAGAACTCGACGCCGACGCTGCCGCTGGTCGGGTCGTAGGTGGCGCTGAACACTATCGCCGCACCGATGGCGCCGAGGATCCCGATTGCGCCCAGCAACGCCCAGTCGATGTAGACGGCCAGGCGATGCTTGAACATCACTGGCCTCCGCTCGCGGCCTCCGGGTGTGCCGCGTCCGCCACGGTCGTCACGGGAGGTCTCGCCGGCAACGGAGAAGCGGGCAGCGGAAGCCCCTCCTCCTTGGCGAAGAAGGTCTCGATCACATGGCGGGAAATCTCTGCGGCCAGATAGCCGTGCTCCCCGTGCTCGGCGAAGACGACGCCGGCGATGCGAGCGTCGTCGCGCGGAGCGGCGAAGACGAACCATCCGTGGTCCCGCAAGTTCGCCTCGGACCCCGTCGCGGCCCTGCGGCCGGACAGCGAGACGACCTGCGCGGTACCGGTCTTGCCGATCACGTCGCGTCCCGGCACGCGCGCGCGCCGCGCGGTTCCCACGCCGTTGACCGCCGTCCAGAGTCCGCGCCGCACCGTGGCGAGGGTCTCGGGCGCAAGCTGCGGAACCGCCGCCGCGCGGACCTCCTCCACATCACGCCGACCGGCCCGGCCGTCGAACGCCGACCGGAGCACCCGCGGCGTCGGGACCCGCCCGCCGTTCGCCACCGCCGCCATCATCACGGCCATCGACAGCGGCGTCACGGACACCTGGCCCTGTCCGATGGCGACCGAGATCGTTTCGCCGGCATACCAGCGCTCACCGCGCGTGGCGCGCTTCCACTCCCGGGACGGTATCAGTCCCTGCACCTCGTGCGGCAGGTCGATGCCGCTCATTCTCCCCAGGCCGAGCGCGGTGGCCCACTTGTGAATCAGATCGATGCCGAGCGACTGCCCCAGCCTGTAGAAGTAGGTGTTGCACGACTGCGCCAGCGCGCGCGCCATGTCGACGCTGCCGTGCGTGGAGTGGCACGCGAAGAAACGACGATAGAAGACGCCGCCGCCGCGGCACACAATCTCGTCGTGCGGATCCACCACCCCCTCTTCGAGGGCCGCGATCGCCATGACGATCTTGAACGTCGAACCGGGCGAATAGCGACCCCGCAGGGCCCGGTTCTGCAACGGATTGAGCGGATCCGCGAGCAACTCCCCCCAGGCGGCGGCATCGATCCCGGTAGCGAAGACGTTCGGGTCGTAGGCCGGCCGGCTCACCAGCGCCAGCACCTCGCCCGAGCGCGGATCGAGCACGACGGCGGCACCGTCGAACCCGGCCGCCTGGAACCCTTCCTCCGCCGCCCGCTGGAGGTCGTAGTCGATCGTTAGCTCCAGGGGCGCACCCTCCACCGGCGCGACCTCGCGGACCGTCTCGATCTCCCGGCCAACGCTGTTCACGATGACGTGGCGCGAGCCGTCGGTTCCCATGAGCCGATCGTTGTAGGCGTACTCGATGCCTGCGTGGCCGACGATCGCGCCGCTGCGCAGCCCTTCGAAGTCGGGCAGCGAGAGTTGCACGTCGGTGACCTCCCCGACGTAGCCCAGCGCATGCGCGCCGAACGTCGCACCCGGATAACGGCGCGTGGGAACCTGCTCGACGACCAGCCCCGGCAACTCCGGCTTGCGGGCCGCGACGGCGGCCACCTGGGACAGCGAGGCGTCCCTGATGACGACGACCGGGCGCGATGCGGATGCGCGCGGTTGACGCTCGACGATGTCGGCGATCGCCGCTTCGTCGGTGCCGGTGGTGCGCGCCAGCCGGGCAATCCAGGCGTCGATGTCCTCGACCTGCTCACGCACCAACGAGATGTTCAGCGAGTGACGGTTCTCCACCAGCACCTCGCCGTCGCGGTCGAGGACCGCGCCGCGGGGCGCACGCAGCGACAGGCGGCGCTGGTGGTTGTTCTCCGCCATCGCCAGGAAGTGTTCGTGCTGGCCGATCTGGACGTGCCAGAAACTGACGAGGAGCGCGGCGAAGATCACCACGACGCAGTGCTGGAGCAGCGCCAGCAGCAATCGAGCTCTGAGCACGTCTCGCGACGGCGGCGGGATGCTCATCATGGTGCGTACCGGCTCCGCCAGCCTTCGGCGGCCGGCCCCGGACGCTGGCGCTGCCCAGATCTCTGCCATCGGCGCACCGGTCCCACGGCGCCGATGACGATGCTCGCCGCCACCGCATTCGCGACGGTCTGCGCCGCCACCTCCGTCCACCCGCCGATCGGGGTCGCCGTGGGTATCAAGGCATAGGTCCCGAAGAAGCAACCGGCGTGGAGCAGGGTCGCAGCCGCCGCCATGAGGCTCCGCTGCCAGGTGGTCGTCACGAGCAGTCTCTCACCCGCCAGCCCCACCGCGACGCCGGTCACGCACTTGCACAGACCGCTCACGCCGACGATGCCGCCCGACAGCACGTCCTGCGCGAGCCCGGTCGCAGTTCCGGTCCACAGCCCGGCCAGCGGTCCACCGGACAGCGCGGCCAGGACCACGACCACCAGCGGCAGATCCAGGTTGACGACGGTGCCGCTGACCGACCACGCCAGCGTAGTCTGCACCGTCACCGCCGCCGCCGCGGCGAGTGCTGCCTGCGCGGGACTCATCGGACGTCGCCGGCAGCCGCCAGCCGCTCGTCATGGGTAACGATCAGGACATGCTCCAGGCGGTCGAACTCCATCGCCGGCTCGATGTCGATCGTCTTGTACAGGCTGGGGCCGCGCCGGACCGACGTGACCGTGCCCACTGTGAGTCCGTGCGGATAGATGCCGTCGGCCCCGGACGTGACGATGGTGTCCCCCACCTGCACATCCTCGAGGTTCGACACGTACTCCATGCGCAGGGACATGCCGTCGCCGGCCCCGACGACCACGCCCGGCACGCGCGTCCGCTCGACGAGCGCGCCGGCCGCGGCGTTCCGATCGATGATCAGTTGCACCCTGGCCGCCCGCATACCGGGCGTGCCCACCACCCGTCCCACCACGCCGCCGGGGGCGATCACCGCCAGCTCGGTCTCCACTCCGTCACGGAGGCCGCGGTCGACCGTAATCGTTCGGAACCAGGGCGTCGCGTCGATGCCGATGACGCGGGCGCTGAGCGTCATCAGCTCGACCGTCCGGTCGAGCTCGAGCAGTCGCTCAAGACTGTGGGCCTGCTGAACCAGGGCGTCCTGCGCCTGAAGGCGCAACTGGAGCCGCGCGATCTGCTCCTGCAGCTCGATCTTCTCCTCGTGCGCGCCCCGCAGCGAGACGTAGCCGTCCCACAGGTCACGTCCGGCCGCCACCGTGGAGCTCACCAGTCGCTGCGCCTCGGACAGCAGGCCGAAGGTGACGGCGTGCAACACACTCGTACCGGGAGAGGTATCCACCTGCACCGAGATGACGACGAGGTGCGCCACGAGCACGCCCAGCACCAGGTAGCCGGCACGCCGTCTCTTCATGCTGCAGTCACCCCGATCCCGGGCAGTCCGGCAACGCCGTCCGCGAGCCGTGTCCGGCGGCCAGCCTCACCCGCAAGCGTGCGAACCGCCGGGCAATCAGTCAATCGCAATCCTGCGCAGCAGCGTGAAGTCCGCGAGCATCTTGCCCGTCCCGAGCACCACCGAGTGCAACGGATCCTCGGCAATCGCGACCGGCACGCCGGTCTCTTCCCGCAACCGCGTGTCCATGTTCTTCATCAGGGCCCCGCCGCCCGTGATGACGATGCCGCGCTCGAAAATGTCGGCCGACAGCTCCGGCGGCGTCTGCTCCAGCGCGACGCGCACCGCATCGACGATGACGGAAACCGTGTCGGCGAGCGCCTCCCGAATCTCCCCGTCGGTCACGATCGCGGTCTTGGGTACGCCTTCGATCAGGTGGCGGCCCCGAATCTCGATCTTCAACGACTCGTCGAGCTCGGCGGCGGACCCGAGCTTCGTCTTGATCTCCTCGGCGGTCCGCTCCCCGATGAGCAGATTGTGCGCCTTCTTGATGTACTGGGTGATCGCGTCGTCCATCTCGTTGCCGGCCACGCGCACGGCCCGGCTGTAGACGATGCCGGCCAGGGAGATGACCGCGATGTCCGTCGTCCCGCCGCCGATATCGACGATCATGTTGCCGAACGGCTCCGTGATGGGCATTCCGGCGCCGATGGCGGCGGCCATCGCCTCCTCGACCAGGTGCACCTCGCTGGCCTTGGCCCGGTAGGCGCTGTCCTTCACCGCCCGCTTCTCCACCTGGGTGACCTCCGACGGAATGCCGATGATGATGCGGGGGCGCACCCACACGGTCCGGTTGTGGGCCTTCTTGATGAAGTACGTCAGCATCTTCTCGGTGGCGTCGAAGTCGGCTATGACGCCGTCCTTCATCGGCTTGATGGCCGTGATGTTCCCCGGCGTCCGCCCCACCATGTCGCGGGCCTCGAGCCCGACCGCCTCGATCTGCCCGGTGACGTGATTCACCGCGACGATGGAAGGCTCGTTGATGACGATGCCCTGCCCGCGCGCGTAGACGCACGTATTCGCAGTTCCGAGATCGATCGCGAGATCGCTCGACAGAAAAGAGAGCATCGACCGCAGGCTCACTTCGCCCGCTCCACGTCCGCGCAGCCGACAGGCCGCATTCCCGTACGGTTTCCCCCGGCCGCCTTCATGTCGTACAAGGCCTTGTCCGCCAGATCCAGAAGCCCGGCCCCGGACATGGCCCCGCCGTTCGTCGTCGCCGCACCCACCGAGGCCGTCAGCCGGACGGCGCACCCCGCGCGCCGCAGAAATACATGGCGCGCAATGCGTGCACGCAGTCGCTCACCGGCCGCGACCGCACCTTCCGCGCGAGTCTCCGGGAGCACGATGGCGAACTCGTCGCCGCCGCAACGAGCCGCCGCGTCGCCCTCCCGCATGCTGTCGCGGACCAGCTCGGCAACCTCGATGAGCGCCCGGCTGCCGCGCAGGTGACCATGTTCGTCGTTGACCTTCTTGAAACCGTCGAGGTCGATGACGAGCACGGACAGCGGCCGGCCGGTGCGCGACGAACGCGCCGACTCCCTGTGAAGCGTATCAGTTAGTGTCCGCACGTTAAAGAGGCCCGTCAGATCATCGGTGCCGGCAAGTCGCTCGGCCTGCTCGAGTCGGCGGGCGTCGTCGAGTGCGAACGCAGCCGGTTCCAGCACCAGACGCAACGCGCGCCGGAGCGCACCGGGCAGGCGGGGCGTACGCGAAGCCACCCCGCTGTCCAGACCCACGAGCGCGGCCACGGTACGCGCGCGGCACGCGAGCGGAAGCGCCACCGCCGCCGCCGCCGGTCCATGCGGCACGCGAGCGTCCCGGCTGAGATCGGCCGAGCTCGCAACGCGCGATCGGCGCAACACCCACCAGCCGAGGGCCCGGACCGCCGGCGCCTCCCGCGGGCCCAGCCCGCGCCCAGCCAGCACGACCGGCGCCCCCCCCGCCTGCGGACCCACCACCGCCCAGCACGGCGCAGGCAGCCAGGCAGCGGCGCGCGCCGTCACCGCGTCGGCGACGCGGCTCGGATCCGGAGCCGCGCCGGCCGCGCGCATCAACTCGACGACGGTGGTCGCGCGACCCAGACGACGGACCAGAAGCGGCGCGCGACGCTCCAAGCGCGCCGCGAGGTCCGGGCGACGGTGCGGAACCGCTGGATTGTCGGCCGCGGATGGAAAGAAGGACGCTCGGCATCGAGGCCCAGCGCCGGAGCCGACGACAGGCCGATCGCGAACGACGTGGACCGGCCTGTCAGACTCCAGGTAAACCCACAACTTGGGTCAATAGAGTATCACAGGCGTGCCGCGCACCCCGTCTCGAGTCTCTGGTTGTAGAATTGCCTCCATGACCATGCTCGACCGGATGCGGCGCCACAAGGGGTGGCTCAAGTGGAGCCTCGCACTCGTCATCTTCGCATTCGTCTTCCTGTACGTTCCCGGCCTCATGGACCAGACCGGCGGGGCCGGGCTGCCCAGCGACGTCATCGCGCGAGTGGGCGACCAGGAGATCTCGCTGGCCGACTTCCAGCAGATATACACCCGCCAGCTTCAGGCGTACCGCCTGGAGTCCGGCGGGGAGATCTCCGAGGAAGTGCTCCGCTCGCTCGGCATCGACCGGCAGATTCTGCAGCAGATGATCGACGGCCACGCGGCGCTGGCCGAAGCGCAGCGCCTGGGCCTCGAAGTGAGCGACGCGGAGGTGCGCGAGCGCATCCTGACGCTGCCGGCGTTCCAGATCGACGGACGGTTCATCGGCGAGGCGAGCTACCGCCAACTACTGCAGCAGCAACGCCCCCCGCTGACCCCCGGGCAGTTCGAGGAAGAGATCCGCAGCGAAATCCTGGTCGACCGGCTGCAGGCGGCCGTAACCGGCTGGATGCGCGTGTCGGACGCCGAGATCGCCGACGAGCACCGGCGCCGCAACGAGAGAGTCCGCGTAGACGTCGTCGCCTTCCGCGCCGACGACTTTCGCGAAGCGGTGGAAGCGACCGACGACGACGTGTCGCTGCTCTTTGCCGAGGAAGCGGCCACCTACGAGATCCCCGAGAAGCGGCGGCTGCGGTTCCTGCTGGTGGACCAGACGGCCATCTTCGACAGCCTCGTTCTGACCGACGAAGAGGTGCGTCAGTACTACGACGCGAATCTGTCGCAGTACCAGACGCCCGGGCAGGTGCGCGCCAGCCACATCCTGCTGCGCGTCGACGACGACGGCGACGAAGAGGCGGTCGCGGCGCGCGCGGCCGAGCTCGCGGCCGAGGCGCGCGCCGGGGCGGACTTCGCCGAGCTGGCACGTGGGCACTCTCAGGACGAGACCAACGCCGAGAACGGCGGAGATCTCGGGTCGTTCGGGCGCGGCCGGATGGTGCCCGAGTTCGAAAACGCGGCGTTCGCCCTCGCGGCAGGCGAGATCTCCGATCCGGTGCGCAGCCCCTTCGGCTATCACGTCATCCACGTAACCGAGAAGCAGGATGAGGTCACGCAGCCGTTCGCCGAGGTGCGCGGGGCCATCGAGAACATCCTGAAGCGGGAGAGGTCATCCGCACGGGCGACCGCCCTGGCCCGCGCGATCGCCGCCGAGGCGTCGACGCCGGCCGAGCTCGAGCGCGCGGCCTCGGCCCGTGGCTACGAGTTGCAGGAGTCGGGATTCGCCGCCCGCGGCGAACCGATCCTCGGGCTGGGCCTGGCGCAGGAGGTCTCCGCCCAGGCTTTCGCCATCGATCCGGGCGCCGTGGCCGGGCCGATCCCCACGCCGGCCGGTCCCGCGTTCGTCACCGTCGTCGACATCCAGGATCCATACATTCCCGAGCTCGACGAGGTCCGGGAGCAGGTACGCGAGGACGTGATTCGCAAGAAGTCGCTGACCCTCGCGCAGGAGCGTGCGGCCGAGGCGGCCGAGGCTCTCAAGGCAGCCGACGACTTCGTCGCGGCGGCCGAGGAGGCCGATTGGGCGGTCGGAGCCAGCGACATGGTGGCGCGCGGCGCCTCCTTCCCGGAGGTCGGCCCGAGCGCCGCGGTAGAAGCGGTCGCCTTCGCGATGACGCCCGGCACGGTGAGCGACGTCGTGCAGACCGGCAACGCCGCGGCCATCGTGCACCTCGTCGAGCGCGAGGAAGCCTCGGCGGCCGACCTGGCGCAGAACCGCGACACGCTGCGCGACGAGCTGATGTTCGAGCGCCAGTCCCGGTTCTTCACCGCCTACATGGACAACGTGAAGGCGCGTCTGGACATCACCATCGATCTCGCTGTCCTGGAACAGGCTCTCGGGCAGGCCTGAGCGGAAGCCCGCGGACGCAGCGAGTCGGCGGGCTCTATCTTCCGACCCGAACACCGGGCATCAGCGCCAGCGGCGCGCCCGAGCCGGCGAGTTCCATCTGCGCCCATCGCGCGTACGCCCCACGTGCATACGGCGAGTGCCGCCAACCGGGCTCACCGCCCATCGCCCGCGCCATGACGGCGCCGGTCAGCACCTCGACGAACGACCGCGGACCGGGGTAGGGCACCAGCCTCACCTCCTCATCCGCGTCGATGCCTGCCTGCACCTGCGCCAGCGACACGGCGCGGCGGAGTCCTCCCAACTCGTCCACCAGGCCCCGCGCCAGCGCCTGCCGGCCGGTCCACACCCGCCCCTGGGCCACGGCGTGCACCTCGTCGCGCGACATCGCCCGTCCCTCGGCGACCACCTGGAGAAACCGCTCGTAGATGTCGTCCACCTGCGCCTGCATGGCCGCGCGGCCGGCTTCGCCGAACCGATCCACCGGTGAGAAGATGTCCGCCTGCGCGCCGTAGGTCACTCCGTCGATACCGACTCCCAGCTTGTCGAACGCTCCCGCGGCGGCGAACTTGCCGCTGAACACGCCGATCGAGCCGGTCAACGTGCCCGGCTGCGCCACGATGGCGTGTGCGGGGGCGGCCATGTAGTAGCCGCCCGAGGCCGCCACGTCGCCCATGGATACGACGAGCGGCTTCCGCTCGCGGGCAAGCGACAGCTCGCGCCAGATGATGTCGGCCGCGGTGGCCGCCCCGCCGGGGCTGTCGATGCGCAGCACGATGGCGTGGATCGACGAGTCGTCGCGCGCCGCGCGAATCGCCTCGGTCATCGTCCGCGATCCGACCCACTGCCCGGTGCCCGGCAGATCCACCGTGCTCGAGCCCAGATTGATGAAGCCCTCCGCGTACACGACGGCGATCCGCGGTCCGGTGTCCAGACCGAGGTCCCGCGGGTCTACGCGCCGGTAGGTCGCATAGTCGACCTGTACCGGCTCGTCGCCGGACGACAGGCGGGCCAGCAGCTCGTCCTCGTACAACAGGTCGTCGACGAGTCCGAGGCTCACCGCATCGGCAGCCACGAACGGTCCCTGGTCGATCACCTCGCGGACGCGCGGCCGCGTCATGCTCCTCCCATCCGCAATCCCGTCGACGAGCTGCTCGTAGAAGTCCCGGGTCAGCGCCTCCGACACCTCCCGGTGCTCCGGGGTGAACCCCGATTCGGTATAGGCGTTGATGGCGGTCTTGAAGTCCCCGGCCGCCAGCATGTCCGCCTCGATGCCCACCTTGTCGAGCGTGCCGCGGAAGAACAGCTCGTACGACGCCACGCCCACGAGCATGAGGGGACTGGTCGGGCTCATGAAGATCTCGTCGCACGCCGTCGCCAGGTAGTACGCCTGCCCCATGCCGAACTCGATATGGGCGACGATTGGCTTGCCCGACTCCCTGAAGTCGATCACGGCGTCCCGGATCTCCTGCACCGTGCCCCACAGACCCGGCGTCGGCGGCGGAACGAGAACCACCGCCGACACCCGATCGTCGACCTTCGCCTTGCGCAGCGCGGTAACGACCGAACCGACGGTCTCCTGCTGATCGAACAGACCGAAGAGGTCGTCCGGGACCTGCTCCCCCAGGTTGGGCGGGACGCGCAGCCAGAGCACCGAGTCGGACTCGACCGCCGGCCCGCGGGTGAGCAGGAAGTAGCTGACGGCCACCCCCGTCATCGATACGATGACGGCGGCGACCATGAACAACAGAATGAACCGGACGCCCCTTGCGGTTGCCACGTTCGCACTCCTTGGCCGGCCTCGGACCGGCGATCATGGCAAGTATACGGGCGCGGCGATGAGTTATACTCTCATGCGTTCCACCCCATCCTGCGGAAGTGGCGGAACTGGCAGACGCGCAAGCCTCAGGAGCTTGTGGGCCTTAGGCCCGTGGGGGTTCAAATCCCCCCTTCACGAAACGAGAGAGAGCAGGCCGGCAGCACGCGATCCTCGCGAGACGCGCTGCCGGCCGAGCTGTGCGCCGAAAGCGACCGGCGTCCGGACTATCGGGACTCCTGCTGCGCCGCCGCTGCGGCCTTGCGCTCGTCAGCCCGGGTCCCAGAGAGGATCCCCTCCAGCGAATAGTTGCCCTCGTGGCACGCGTACTCGAACAGCGGCAGCTCGTTCAGCCGCATCGGCACCTGCGCCGTCCACGGCGCCGTCCACGTGCCCGGATCGGTGACCGTGAACTCGTAGAGCAGGGTATCGGCATCGACGCGGGTGAAACGCTCGATCAGGTGCCGCTCCGGAGAGGTGCCCCGCCAACTGTGCTTGGCGCTGAAGTCGACGGTCTCGACCACCAGGGTGTCGCCCTCCCAGTGGCCACGCGACTCGCCCGTCCAGGAATCGATGCCGGGCCGCGGCCGCCCGTCGATTGGAATGATGCGCGAGTCGTGGACCATCTCGTTGAGCACCACCACGTGGTCCTCGGTCTGGAAGAGCTGCATGTTCTGGTTGTAGCCGCCCGGGGTCATCGGGATGCAGCGGTCGAACGAGCTGCGGTCGAGCCACGAGTCGGCCGGATGCTCCGCCCTGCGGACGCGCCGCGCCTCGGCCCGCTGCTGTCCGGCGTCCGACAACGGGGGCATGCGCCCGTTCGGCGGATCGATGATCAGAGACGTGCGCCGCGTCTCGGCGACGTTCGTGCCGCGGTCCATCCAGAAGTTGTTGTAGGCGCCGACGCTGCCTCCCGCCTCGGTCCGCCGCGCCTCCGCCTCCCAGAGCCGGATGTCCCGCTCGACCGCCTCGCGCTCGAGACTCGCGGCCTCTTCCTCGGTCAGGAACTCCTGTTCACCGAGCTCCTCGGGCCGCTGCAGCGGCGTGATCGTGCGGAAATCCCAGACGCCCTGCAGATCCGGCGCGCCCCACGGCGTCCGGGGCGCCTCGTCCTGCGCGGCGGCGGGCGCCGCCAGCACCGGAACGACCAGCATCGCGGTCAACGCCGCCACGAGATATGTGCCTCTCATCGCTACCTCCCTGGACGCGGGCAGCCGCGCTGCCAGCCGATTCCCTGCTCAACCCCGATCCTCGTCACGATAGCCGACCCCCGCGGTCGGCGCAACATCCGCGCGGCAACCGGGGCATCCCGCGGCTGCCAGCGTCGACCGGGAACGCCGTTCCCCCGATTCCATTGGTGCGTATCCGCGCCGAGTACGGCATCATGAGGCGCACCAAGCAAAGGAGCGAACGCCATGTTGAGAACACTGACCCCGGCGTGTGCCGGCATCGTCGTCGTGCTGCTGTGGCTCTCCGGGGGCGGCGCCGCCCGACCCGGCGTGGAGGCAGGGCTGGCCGCGGCCGGGCAGGAGCAGGAGTTCGTGCCCATAACCGACGAGATGCTCCGCGAACCGGACCCGGCGGACTGGCTGATGGCGTACCGCACCTACGACTTCCAGGCCTTCAGCCCGCTGGACCAGATCGACCGCGGGAACGTCGGCCAGCTCCGGCTCGCCTGGATGCGCGCGATGGAGGAGGGGGCTCAGCAGATCAGGCCCCTGGTCTACGACGGCGTGATGTACATCGCCCAGCCGGGCTACGACCACCTGCAGGCTATCGACGCCACCACCGGCGACCTGATCTGGGACTACCAGCGGGAGCAGCCGGACGACATCCGCCAGTACGGGCAGTTCGGCAACCGTACGCGGCACCTCGCCCTGTACGGCGAGCACCTCTACCACCTGACCGCCGACGCGCACATCGTCGCCATCGACGCGCGCACCGGCGAGCCGGCCTGGGAGTCGCGCACGGCGAACTACCGCGAAGGCATCAGTCACTCGTCCGGCGCCGTGATCGTCAACGGAAACGTGGTCAGCGGGCGCACGTGCAGCCCCTCGAGCCTGGAGGCGCGCTGCTACGTCGCGGCCCACGACGCGGACGGCGGCACCGAGCGCTGGCGCACCTACACGGCGGCCGGCGCCGACGATCCCGGCGGCGGGACCTGGGGCACTCTGCCCACCGCCCGCCGCGTCCACGTCTCGCCGTGGGGGGTCCCGGGCAGCTTCGACGCGGAGCTGAACCGCATCTTCTGGGGCGTCGCGGTGCCGCTGCCCTATCCGCGGCTCGTCCGGCGCGGGACCTGGGACGTCGGCGACAGCTCGCCGTGCGAGCTGTACTCCAACTCGACCATCGCCATGAACGCCGACACCGGCGCCATCGACTGGTACTACCAGTACCTGCCGTGCGACGACTGGGACCAGGACTTCGTGCAAGAGCGCACGCTCATCGACACGGTGGTCGACCCCGATCCGGAGGCGGTGCGCTGGATCAACCCGAAGCTCGCCGGCACCGCCGAGGAGCGCAAGGTCGTGGTGGTGCTGGGCGAGCCGGGCGGCCTGTTCGTCAACGACCGCGAGACCGGGGAGTTCCTCTGGGCCGACCCATTCCCGTTCGAGAGCACCGAGCGGTTCGTGATCTCGGACGTCGACGTGGAGACCGGCACCACCTACATCAACATGGACCCAGTTCATCATCTGCGGCCACAACGTGAAGGGCTGGTGGTCGTGGTCGTACAGCCCGGTGACCGGGATGCTCTATGTCCCGATCAACCGCTCCTGCCTGAACCAGACGACGAACTCCCGTACGATCTCGGGTGCCAGCCCGCGGTTCACGATTCCCGATCCGGACATCGGGCCGAACGGCGACCTGACCGAGGTGCGGGCGATCGACATCTCGACCGGCCGCGAGGTCTGGCGCTACAGCCAGCGGGCGCCGAACGCGGGCACTACCCTCGCAACGGCGGGCAACGTCGTCTTCTTCGGCGACTCGAACCGCCGCTTCCGGGCCTTCGACGCGGAGACCGGCGACGTGCTCTGGGAGACCATCCTGGGCAGCCAGATCAGCGGCTATCCGGTGAGCTACGCCGTGGACGGCAAGCAGTACATCACCGTGCCGGTGGGAGGCGTCGGCAACCGGCTGCAGACCTACGCGCCGGAGATGGAGGCGCCGGTCGGAAGCAACATGCTCGTGACGTTCACGCTGCCGTGAGGATGCACGGAGAACGCAACGACAGGCGACGCGCTCGGATCCGCTGGGGGATCTGGCTCGCCGCGGCGGCGGTCGCGGCGCTGTTGGTCGTCCGGGCGGTGCCGGGCGATGACGCGGTCGATGCGCTCGGCGCCGCGATCACCGCACTCCGGGCAGCGGAAAGGGCGCTCGACGACGCGGCGGTGGACATCGGCGCGGCGGGCGAGGCGACACCCGGGCAGGATGCGGGGCCAGACCGGCCGCACGCGGCGTCCGATGCCGCGCAACGGGCGGAATCGGCCGCACGCGCCGCGGGCCGCGCGAGCAGCGAGGCGCGGGCGGCCGTGACTCGCGTCCGGCACATGCGCCTCCAACAGCCCGGGACGTTCACGGAGACCGTGGCTGCCGTGCGGGGGCTGAGAGACGCGGCCCGAGCGTTGACGGCGACTGCCGGGGCGCTCCGCGACGCGGCGCAATCACTCCGCGACGCGGGTGCGCCCCGGGCGGCGCACCGGGCGCTGCTGGCGGCGGACGACACGCTCGACGCCGCCGAGGCGGTGCTCCGGGCGACGACGGCGCTTCTCGACGGCGACGAGCGGTTCGATGCACCGCCCCCCGCCGGACGATCTACTGCTGCTCGCCGCCGTCCTCCGCCGCCGCCCGATCCTCGGCGCGAGCGCCGCTGAGCACGTTCGCGAGGCTGTAGTTGCCCTCGTGGCAGGCGTACTCGTAGAGCGGCCCCTCGGTGACGCCGCGCGACGCCTGGTTCGTGGTCAGCGGGAGCCGGACGCTCCACGGGCTCGTGAACTTCGCCGGGTCGGTCAGGGTGAACTCGTACATCAGCGTGCTCTCGTCGACGCGGGTGAAGCGCTCGACCAGGTGCATGGTGTGGGTCGGCATGCGCCACGTCTGCGCCCAGCGGTCGGCCATCCCGTCGACGAAGCGCGTCGACTCGACGACCAGCGTGTCGCCCTCCCAGTGACCGCGGATGTCGCCGTTCCACTGGCGGACGGTCCCGTGCGGCGTGTCTCCGAGCGGAATGATCCGGCGGTCGCCGAACATCTCGTGGAGGATCACGACGTGGTCGGGAGTCTGCACGATCTGGTGATTCGGGTTGTAACCGAGCCAGAACATCGGTACGCCGTCGGTCATGCAGCGCTCGCCGGTGTCGACGTCCACCCACGAGTTGCGCTGACCGCTGACCCGATAGATCGCCTGCAGGCGGCTGCGCTCGGCCATCTCCGGCGTGTAGGGGATGCGCCCGTCGGCCGGATCGGTGATCAGTGCGGTGCGCCGGTCCACGAGCCGCGTGCCCGGGTCGAACCAGATCTGATTGTAGGTGCCGGGATCGCCTTCGCGGACCTCGCGCTCGACGAAGCGGGTCGCGTCCGCGCGCAACTCCAACTCGGCCGCCTGCTCGTCGGTCAGCAGCTCCTGGCCGGCGAACCGATCGGGCCGCTCGAGCGGCGTCAGCGTCGAGCCGGTCCAGATACCCTGCAGGTCGGGGTCGCCCCACGGGGTGCGCAGCGTGTCCTGCGCTGCCGCCGGAAATGCCGCCAGGAGGACGAACGCCGTGGCCGCCGCGACCGTTGCGAATGTTCGACGCTCCATGAATCACCTCTCAGGAATGGAGCCGACTGCGACTCGTATGGCGCATCTTCCCGCACGCGCGGCGCGGATGCAACCCGGAATGGGATCTCGTCGTTCCGGGCCGCGTCGCAAGTTCATGCACGTTGACACCGAGCCGATTCGCGAGCTACGCTGGAACGGTTCCGGGGCCTCCATGAGCGTGATGCTGTCGAAAACCTACACTGCGCACAAGGCAGCCGACGTGGCGGACGATGTCGCACGTGATGCTGCCGAGGAAGTAGGATCGCTCGCGGTGTCGCTGACCGTCATCAAGTGGATGGTCGGCTTCATGCTGGGCCTTCAGGTCGCGGCGATCGCCATGCTCTTCCAGATTGCGCTGCGGCTCGACTAGGAACCGGTCGGGCTCCTGGCCCGCTAGGCCTGGCACCCGGAGCCTCCGGCGCCGCCAGCCGCGGAGAGGACATCGGCGCGAAGGATGTGCTTCCGGATCTTACCGACGGAAGTGCGCGGCAAGTCATCCCGGAAGCGCACGAACTGAGGGACACGGAAGCTGGCGAGCCGCTCGCGGCACCAGCCGATCACTTCCTCCTCGGTCAATCCGCCGGCCATCTCTCCCCCCTCCACGCCGCGCGGCACGACGACCGCCAGAATCGCCTCGTCGCGCATCTCGTCGGGCACGCCGATGACCGCGCAGTCGAACACGCCGGGGTGCTCGCGGATCACCGCCTCCACCTCGCTCGCGGCGACGTTCTCTCCCGAGCGCTTGATCATGTCCTTCGCGCGGTCCACGAAGTGGTAGTAGCCGTCCTCGTCCTGCCGAGCGTTGTCGCCGCTCCACAGCCAGCCGTCGCGGAGGGTCTCGGCGGTGGCCTCGGAGTTCTTGTGGTAGCCCTTCATCAGCGAGAGGCCCGGCTCGCCACGCACCACGATCTGCCCGATCTCGCCGCGCGCCACCGGCCGGCCGCTCTCGTCGACGAGTCGCGAGGTGTAGCCGGGCGCCGGCAGTCCCATCGACATGTTGCGCCGTTCGCCGTCGAACGGATTGATGATCGGCGGCCCCATCGTCTCGGTCATCCCCCAGAGCTGCATCAGCGGCGCCCGGAACCGCTCCTCCCACTCGGCGAGCTGGGCCGGCGTGACGCTCTGGGCGAAGATCACCGCGCGCAGGTCGTTCCTGGCATGCTCGGGGCGCCGGGGCTGGGCGAGCAGCATCCGGATCGGCGCCGCGAACAGGCTCGAGACGGTGCAGCGGTGGGCGATGGCTCGATCGAAGTACCGGCGAGCGCTGAAGCGCGCCGTCAGCGCCACGCTGGCGCCCGCCGCCAGTGCGCTCATCGTCGAGTAGTACTGGGCGTTGCCGTGGAACAGCGGCAGCACGCAGAGCTGCCGATCCTCCGGCGTGAGGCGAACCGCACGGGCGACCGTCTCGCCGGCGCAGAGGTAGTTGGCGTGGGTGACCAGCACCCCCTTCGGCCGTGCCGTGGTGCCGGAGGTATACAGAATGGCCGCCTCGTCCGTGGGCGACGGCGCCGGCGCCGCGGGCGGCAACTCGGGACAATGGGCGACCAGCCGGCCGAAGTCGACCAGAGCCGACGGAGCGCCCGCCCCGCACACGAGCACTTCCTCGACCCGCGGGCAGCGGCCGCGGACATGGCGGGCGAGGTCGAGCCACGCCGACTGCGTGAAGATCAGACGGCTCTCGGAATGGGCGACCAGGTACTCCAGCTCCGAGGCGGACGAGGCCGTGTTGACGGGAACAATGACGGCGCCGAGCTTCGCGGCGCCGAACCAGAGCGCGAGGAACTCCAGGCAGTTGGCCAGCAGCAGGGTGACCGTGTCGCCCCGGCGGACGCCGAGGCGGCCGAGGAGGTGCGCGGTCCGGTTCACCTCGCGGTCGAATTCGCGGTACGTGCGCGCCGTGACCTGCCCCTGCAGGTCGTCGAAGATGACGAACGGCGCGCCGGGGGTCGATCGCGCCCGCGCCTCGAGCAGCGCGGGCAGCGTCCAGACCCCGGCGTCGGACCGCTCGTCCATCGCGATCAGCGACCAGGAGGTCCCATCGGTTCGAGCGTCAGCGCCGCCCCGTCGCCTCCCAGGTCCGCTCGGCGCGCAGCAGGTTCGTCATCGCGTAGTTGCCCTCGTGGCAGGCGTACTCGTAGATGATGTAGTCGGGCAGCCGCGGCATGTGCCGCATGCCGGTCCAGGGCCGCGTGTAGACCGTCGAATCCTCGATGGTGAAGGTGTGCTCGAGGGTGTCGTCGTCCAGGCGGCGGAAGCGCTCCACCGCGACGGTGTTCGGCGAGGACGGGAAGCGGTGCTGGGTCTTGTCGCTGAAGTTGCGCGTCTCGACAGTGCCCGCGCGAGTCGCCGTTCCACTGGCGAATGCCGTCGGTCAGGGGGTCGCGGCCGTCGATCGGGATGATCCTCACGTCGTGGATGTTCTCGACGCGGATCGCCACGTGATCCGGCGTCTGCACGATCTGGTAGGTGTTGTTGTACCCGGTCGACACGGGCGGCACGCCGTGGTAGGTAATGCAGCGGTCCCAGTTGCTCCGGTCGAGGTGCGAGTCGGCCGGATGCTCCGCCCGGTACGCCCGGTCGGTCTCGGCCTGCGCGGCGGTCTCGGCCGTGATGGGCAGACGCCCATTCGGCGGATCGATGATGAGCGACGTCCGCAGATCGGGACTGACCCGGCCGCGGTCGAACCATAGCGCGTTGTAGGAGCCGACGCTGCCGGGCGGCGGCTCGCGGTCGAGGGTCACCTCCAGGTTGCGCGCGGCGGCCTCCTCCTCGGTGTAGTGCCGGCGGTCGCCCAGACCGGCGGGCCGCTGCAACGGCGTGAGCGACGCGTACGACCACGTGCCCTCCAGGTTCGGATCGCCCCAGGGCGTCAGGGGCTCGCCGTCGGACTGCGTCTGGGCGAGCGCCGCCGCGGGCAGCAACGCGGCGACGGCGAGCGTGGACAGCGACACCGCGATAGTTCGATTGCGCATCTGGGGACCTTCCTTTGGCTTGAAATCCTTGCGGCTACGATAGCCCCCGCCGGGCCGGCGCGCAAGGCGGAGCGTGCGGTATCATCGGCGCGAAAGCGAGGGTTCATCATGGCTCGATTCATCGCCTCGTTCACCCTGACCGCGGCGGTGCTGGCTCTGGCCGGCGGCGCAGCCGCGCCCGCCCACGCCCAAAACGGCGACGACTGGGATCCGCCCCGGCTCGCCGACGGGCAGCCCGACCTGAACGGCACCTGGAACAACGTCGGCTCGGCCCACATTCCGCTCGAGCTGCCGGAGGCGCTCGCGGACGCGGACATCTCCCAGGAAGAGATCGACGCCCTGGTGCAGGAGCGATCCGATGCGCGCAAGGCGGTCACCTGGCAGGGCCACGAGAACAGCCGCGGCGTGGGCGCCTACGCCAACTACTGGTTCGACTGGTTCTGGAAGGAGCCGTCCGGGGTCGACGCGCCGGCGCTGCTCATCGAGCCGGCCGGCGGCAGGGTGCCGGCCATGACGCCGAAGGCGGCGGAGAGCGTCGCCTGGCACCGCGAGCACCTGCACGATTCGTACTCCACGATGGAGACCGGCGACCGCTGCATCTCGCGCGGCACCTACGGCATCATGATGCCGACGGCGTACAACAACGGAAAGATGTTCTTCCACACGCCGAACCACGTAACGCGCGCGTCATCCCGATCGACGCCGGCGCGCATGTCGACGACGGAATCGCACTGTGGAACGGCGACCCGCGGGCGCGTTGGGACGGCAACACGCTGGTCGTCGAGTCGCGCAACTTCAAGGCGGTCGCCAACCAGCGCGGACCCGGCTCGCGAGCACCGCAGACCGAGGCGCGCCACGTCGTCGAGCGGTTCACCCTGCTCGACGCCGACACGCTGCGCTACGAGTTGCGGGTGGACGATCCCGAGACCTACACGGCCCCGTGGACGGTCGCCTTCAACTACAAGCGCGACAACGAGTACCTGCAGTACGAGTACGCCTGCCACGAGGGGAACTACGCGGTCCCCAACTCGCTGAGCGGCGAGCGGGCGCAGGAGAAGAAGTAGCGGCCGGAATCGGACAGAAGCCGGAATCGGGTTCAGTGTTATCACGTGGAGTGCAGATCATGAGAAGGAATCGCCTTGGAATCGCTTTCGCCGTGGCCCTCGGAATCGCGCTGGGCGGGGCCGCGGACGCGCCCGTACCGCCTCGTGGACGACTGGGCGAAGTTCACCGACGGCCGCATCGTCGGCGCGGTCGGGGACACGACCGTGGACAACGACGGCGAGCACATCTGGGCGGTGCTGCGCTGCGACGCGGGGCCGGAGCTCTTCGGGTGGGAGTGCCTGGACTCGGATCTCGATTCCATCATCAAGTTCGCGCCCGACGGCACGGCGGTCGAGAGCTTCGGCGGCGGGATGTTCATCTGGCCGCACGGCATCGACGTCGATCCGGACGGCAACGTCTGGGTGACCGACGCGGTGAGCGAGGCGCGCACGCCGGAGGGCGGCAACCGCGGTCACCAGGTGGTCAAGTTCAGCCCGACCGGCGAGGTCCTGATGGTGCTCGGCACGCCGGGCGAGGCGGGCGGCGGCGAGACCCACTTCAATGCGCCGGCGGACGTCGTCGTGGCGGACGACGGCAGCATCTTCGTCGCCGACGGCCACGCCAACGAGACCAACAACCGCGTGGTGAAGTTCGACGCCGAAGGCAACTACCTGATGGAGTGGGGCCAGACCGGCTACGCGCCGGGCGAGTTCCGCACCCTGCACGCCATCGCCATCGACAACGACGGGCGGGTCTTCGTCGCCGACCGCTCGAACAACCGGGTGCAGATCTTCGATCAGGAGGGCAACTTCCTCGCGCAGTGGACGCAGTTCGGCCGCCCGAGCGGCATCACCTTCGACGCCCACGGCCGCGTCTACGTCGCCGATTCGGAGTCGGACGACGTGCAGAACCCGGGCTGGGAGCTGGGCATCCGCATCGGCGACGCGAAGAGCGGCTGGGTGACCGAGTTCATCCCGTTCGTCTGGGGCGACCCGCGCGAGGTCGCCGGCAACGGGGCCGAATTCGTCTCGGTGGACGCCGCGGGCAACATCTACGGCGGCGAGCCGCGGCCGCGGACCCTGCAGAAGTACGTGCGGGTGAAGCCGTAACCGGAACCGATTCTGTCCAAATGACTGGACGAATCGAAAGGGGATCACGACATGCAACGCCTTCTACTGTTCGTTCTCGCCGCGCTGCTGGCGGCCCCGGCCGTCTCCCTCGCCCAGTCCTCGGACGAGGAGCTGATTGACAGGGCCACCATGGCCGCCCCGCAGCGTGTCCGCGGCGGCGCCGGCGTCGTCCGCTGGGACGCCAACAACAACCGGATCGTGGTCAAGGAGAGCGAGAACGGCCTGGTCTGCTGGGACCGCTCGGACGTGCCGGGCACGGCGCCCTTCGCCGTCCAGTGCTCCGCCGAGGCCAACCTGCCCCGCTTCGAGCAGAACCGCATGTTCGCGTACCAGGCGGCCGACGCCGACGAGCGCCGGGCCTTGATGGCCGCGTCCGAAGA
>JAGWAH010000129.1 GCA_021296515.1 Acidobacteriota bacterium
CAGGCCGTTGAGCCACAACAGCCGTTCGATGCTGTACGAGCCTGCCGCGGCGAGCAGCAGCGCGGTCGACGTCGAGAGCGCGACGCTGATGACGACGGCCCAGAAGAGCCGCTCCTCGGCCGGCAGACCCGCCCGCAGCGCCCGGCGGGCCAGCGGGCAACGGAAGAGCACGGCGCCCGGCAGGTACGCGACCAGAAGGACGATGAGCGCCGCGTGCCACATGGGCGGGCAGAGTACCACGGCGCCGGGGGGCCGGCAACGCGCTACGGCGCGGCCGGCGGGTCCGTTCTCGCCTGCGCAACCCGGTCGTACGCGGCCTCGAAGCGTTCCGCGACCCGCTCCCAGGTGTGGCGCGCCTGCACCCGGGCGCGCGCCGCGCGGCCGATGCGCACGCGCAGCTCCGGGTTGCGGAGCAGCTCGTCCATCGCCGACGCGAGCGCGGCCGGGTCGCGCTCGGGAACGACGAGCGCGGTCTCGCCGTCGATGGCGACGGTCGCGATGCCGCCCGCCGGCGTGGCCACTACCGGGGTGGCCGAGGCCAGCGCCTCGAGCACGACGTTGGGCAGCCCGTCGACGTTGCCGGCGTCGTCGCGCACCGATGGCACCGCGGCGACGTCCGCGGCGGCGAGCCAGCCGGCGACGTCCGGCTGCGCGACCGTCCCCAACCAGGTCACGCGTTCCGCGATGCCGCGCGCCGCCGCGCGCCCGTGCAATTCGGCGTCGAGGTCGCCGCCGCCGGCCAGGACGAGCCGCGCGGCCGGCCGCCGCGGCTCCAGCGCGGCCATGGCGTCGATCAGGTACTCGAAACCCTTCTTGCGCACGAGGCGCCCGGCCGCGAAGACCACCGGGGCGTCCGGCGCCATCCCGTAGCGGCGCCGCAGGCGGGCGCGCTCGTACGCGTCGGGCCGGAACCGGGCGACGTCGACCCCGTAGGGCACCACCTCCGAACGGGCGGGGTCGGCCCCGAGCCGGACGGCGCGGGAGCGGAGGTCCTCGCTGCAGGCCGTGATCCAGCCCGCGCGGCCGAACGCGAAGCGGGCGGCCGGCCGGATGGCGGCGTGGCGCTCGGCGACGAACACGTCCGAGCCGTGCAGGCTGACCACGAGCGGCGTGGCGCCGCTGGCCGCCGCCGCCACCGCGCCGCTCGGAATGACCCAGTGCGCATGCGCCACCGTCGCCCGGGCCGCCCGCGCCACCCGCCGCATCGCCCGCGCGGCGGCGGCCAGCGCCAGCGGCGCCATGGCGTAGGCGGCGGGCCGCAGCGAGACGTCGGCGCGCAGCGCTCCGGCGTAGCCGAACACGTGGAGGTGCGCCGCCGGCGCGTAGCGGTAGAAGTGAAAGTGGACGTTGCCCTCGCGCGCCGGCCGCCGCACCTGCGGATGCCAGGGCGCGACAAGGTGCACCGTGTGCCCCCGCGCGGCGACGCCGTGGGCGATCGGCTCGACGAAGGTGCCGGTCAGGTCGCCCGGGAAGCGGGGATACGACGAGGTCGCCATCACTACCGCGTGCCGCGTGCCCGGCGCCGCGGGGTCAGCCACGATTCCGCGTGTCCATCCGCAGGGCGGAGATCTGATCCGACACGAGGCCGATGAGGAAGATCAGCACGCCGAGAACCGTGAGGAGCACGGAGGTGTTGGTGATGTGCATTTCCGTGGCAATTGTCCACAGGGCGTAGCCGACCCCGCCGCCGAGGCAGGCGAGGCTGAGCGGCATGAACACTCTCAGGGGGCTGAAGATGGTGACGATGCGCACCAGGATGAGGACGAACTTGAAGCCGTCGCGGGTGAATCGGATCTTCGATACGCCCCGCCGGCGCCGGGCCGCGGTCGGTTCGAACGCCACGCTGTAGCCCGCCCGCAGGAACGCGAGGGTCGTCGTCGCGGGCGTGGAGAAGCCGTTCGGCAGCAGGTGCAGGAACTCGCGGAAGTGCGCCGTCCGCGCGGCGCGAAAGCCGGACGTGAGGTCGGGGATCGGGTGCTCGGTCAGGTGGCTCGCCAGGGTGTTCAGCAGGGCGTTGCCGAGGCGGCGGCCGAGCGTCGCCTGCGTCGAGGCGGCTCGCGCGCCGACGACGAGGTCGTACTCGTCGAGCCGGGCGAGCAGGCGCGGCGCGTCCTCCGCGCGGTGCTGGCCGTCGCCGTCGATGATCAGCACATGCGTGCCGCCGGCCGCCCGGACGCCGCTCTTGACGGCGGCGCCGTTGCCCTTGTTGTAGGGGTGGCGGATGATCCTGGCGCCCGCCTCCTCCGCGCGGGCTGCGGTGTCGTCGGTCGAGCCGTCGTCGACCACGAGAATCTCGCGCCACGATCCGGCGGCCCGCAGGTCGCGGATCAGGCCGGCGATGCTGGGGCCCTCGTTGAAGGCCGGGACCACGACCGTCGTGGAGGACGGCTCAGCCATGGCGTCTCCCGGCATCGGCGGCGTCGCGGGCCGCCACGGGGGTATCGGGCGCCGCGGCGGCCGGTGCGGGCGCGGTGTCGGCCGGCGCGGAGTGCGCGGCGCCGGCCAGCTCGATGGACCGCACCCGGTACAGCAGCTCCTCGGTCAGCTTGCGGTTGGCCGACATGACGTCCGCCAGCAGGCCGATCAGCATGATCTGGAAGCCGACGATCAGCAGCACCGCCGACAGGATCAACGACTGCAGGTGACCCGTCCCGGAGCCGGTGAAGTAGAAATAGAGAAAGCGGAGCGAGATGGCGAACCCGATCGTGAAGGCCGACGCCCCGATCGCCATGAACACCTTGAGCGGCTCGTACAGCGCGTAGATGCGGACGATCGTCGCCGCCGACTGCTTGACGTAGGTGAAGACGCTGTCGAACAGCCGCGACGGCCGGGTCTTGCGGTTGGTGGCGACTGGCACGTGGGCGATGGCCATGCGCTTCTTGCCGGCCTGGATGATCGTCTCGAGGGTGTAGGAGAACTCCGAGACCACCGTCTGCCGCAGGGCCGCCTCGCGCGTGTAGGCGCGGAATCCGCTGGTCGTGTCGGGGACGCGGGTGTTCGAGACCTGGCGGACGACCCAGCTCCCGATCCGCTGGAGCCAGCGCCTGGAGAGCGGCAGGTGCCGCAGCGCCCCGATGTTGCGGTCGCCGATGACGATGTCCGCCGCGCCGGCCAGCAGCGGCTGCACCAGCTTCTCGACGTCCGCGCCGGCGTACTGGTTGTCCGCGTCCGTGTTGACGATGTAGTCGGCGCCGTGCTTCAGCGCCGCGTCGAGCCCGGCCGTGAACGCGGCCGCGAGGCCCTTGTGGGCGCGGAAGCGGACCACGTGGTCGACGCCGTGCGCGCGCGCCACCTCGGCGGTGCCGTCCGTGGAGCCGTCGTCCACCACCAGCAGCTCCAGCGTGTCGATGCCGGTGATCCGGCGGGGCAGATCGGCCAGGGTCTGCGGCAGCGTCGCCGCTTCGTTCAGGCAGGGGATCTGGATGATCAGCTTGGCCACGGCCGGTCTCAACACCCCACGAGCTTCTCGATGACGCCGTCCCAGGTGACGGCGGCGGCGCGCTCGTGCCCCGCGTCGCCCAGCGCAGCGGCCCGCGTGCGGTCCGCGAGCGCGTTGAACGCGGCGCCGAAGGCTTCCGCGTCCGGCTCGCACACGAGCCCCGACACGCCGTCCTCGACGAACGCCAGCGTGCCTCCGGAATCGGTGGCGGTGACGACCGGCTTGCGGGCGAGAAACGCCTCCAGCGTCACGTATCCATAGTCCTCGTCATAGGGCGGATAGACCACCGCCAGGGCGTTGGCGTACAGATCGACGAGCCTGTCGCCGTCCACCCGCCCGGCGAACTCGACGCGGTGCGCAAGCCCGGCCTCCTCGGCCTGCCGGCGGAGGGCTTCCTCCTGCGTTCCCTCGCCGACGATCACCAGCCGCAGGGGTTCGTCCGCGGCGCGCATCGCCTCGATGACGAGGTCGATGCGCTTGACGGTTTCCAGCCGCGCCACCGACAGCACGTAGTCGCCGTAGGACTCGTGGCGCAGCCGGCCGGCGAGCGCCGGCGGGTGGTGCAGCGGCTCGGCGTCGAGGCCGTTGAAGCGCTTCAGCCGGTCGGCGATGTTCTCCGAGATGGCATAGCGCCGCCGGCACTCGCCGAGCATCTCGCGGTCGAGGGAGTGGAGCCTGTCACGCAGGGCGACGTCCCGTTCCGTGTGCTCGAAGTCGCTGTACTCCGTGCCGCACAGCTCGTAGGCGGCCCGGTACTGGTGAATGAGCCAGACGACCTTGTTGGGGTGGCGGGCGAAGTACGTCGGGAACTTCGTGGCGATGACCAGGTCGACCGTCCTGCCGTTGCTCTCGCCGAGGTCGAGCAGCCGCCAGGCGGCGGCATGCGCCTGGATCTCGTCTTTGGGGTACCACTTGAAGGGTACGCTCACCAGATCCGTCTCGTACCCAGAGGCGCGCAGGCGGTCGACCAGCGATCGCACTAATGCCTCGGCGCCCCCGGACACGAAGGGGACCTGCGCTTCGCACAC
>JAGWAH010000130.1:0-431 GCA_021296515.1 Acidobacteriota bacterium
CTCACCGACGATCTGGAGCTCGATCCATTCGAGCTGGACCTCGTTCTGCCGAAGCTCCAGCCGCGCCCGCTCGTAGGCAGCCTCGTCCGCGCTCCGACACAGCGGATAGCTCATCTCCACCTGGACGCTCCAGATCGGGTAGTCCGCCCCGACGATGTCGCCGACCGCGTCCCGGTAGCCACCCGGGATCACCGCTCCGCCACCTCCCAGGATCTCCTCGAACGTGCTCCCGGAAGGCAGCAGCCGGGGACCGCCCTGGCCGGTCAACTGATAGCTTCCGATCAGATCGAGAGCGGGAAGCCTGCTGTTCCGCAGGTTGTCGGCCGGGGCGTTGTTGCTGTCGATCCGGAGGCGCACCCGGGCGATGTCGGTGCGCCGGTCGAGCGCCGTTCGGATCGCTCCCTCGAGGTCGATCGGCATCGCATCCGTCC
>JAGWAH010000130.1:780-10267 GCA_021296515.1 Acidobacteriota bacterium
GGGCACGCTGGTCATTACGGCGGGGCTGCGCTGGCTGGAGTGCCGAGGGTGGGATCGAACGCACCGGCCGACGCGCAAGCGTCTGAAGGCGACTGGGCGCATGAGGCTGCGGGTCAGGCCCGGGCCGGCGCGCCTCTGCTGCCGCGATACGCGGCCACCGCCCAGGCGAACAGCCCCCCGACGCCGATCAGCGTCAACGCCAGGTTGACGATCCAACCGACGAACGGCAGGTTGACGGCGACGAATACGGCGAGCAGGCCGACCAGCAGGGCCAGCGCCGGCCCGCCGGCGCCGCGCGGGCCGAGCAACGTGCGGCCGAGGAAGAGCGCGATCGGGATCTTCGCCAGGTAGATCCCCAGTGCCCAGAGCGCGAGCGCGACGAGCGCCAGCGGCAGGCCGACCAGAGTCAGACCGGCGATGAGCGCGGCGACCGGCGTGGCGACGACGCAGAGGAATCCGACGCCGAGCGTCCTCAGCACCGCCGGGGGCGCGGCGCCCGGGGCCGCCCACAGGAGCAGCCAGCCCGTCAGAAAAACCGCGACCAGCCAGACCGACTGGCCGCGATAGAACGATCCGGTCAGGTAGCGGCTCGGCGAGCCCTCTTCATCCCAAGAACGCACCACCGGCTCGGCGGTGAGCGTCGCAGCGGGATCGATCTGCAGGACGTTCGTATCGGGGACCCGTGCGGTCAGCGTCCCGCCGATGCGACTCCGTGGTCCGATGGCGACGCGACGGGCGTTGGCGTAGACGTTTCCCTGCACCGCGCCGGTGACATCGACGCGATACCCGGCGGCCTGCACGCCACGGTCCACACTGCCCTCGATGGTCAGCGTATTGCTGAAGCTGGCGACGCCGCCGCCGACGCGCCCCCCCTCGACGAGGCGGGTGGCCTGTGAGAACGTATAGAAGCTGCCGTCCACCCCGCCCTGTACCGTGACGAACTGGCTGGATACGAATACGGAGCCGCCTATGTCGCCCGACAGGTCCACGGACTGCGCCCACGCGATCACGTTGCCGTGCACCGTGCCCCGGATGACGACGCTCTGCCCGCCGGCGATGAGGTCGCCGGTCACGACGCCGTCCACGAGCACCCGCTCTCCCCGGGCGACGAGCGTGTCGTCGACCATCTCGTCGGCCGGGACCACCACGTCGTCTTCCGACGACCTGCTCACGAAGGCCTCCGCGGGAACCGCGACGGCGAGCACGATCGCCAGCAACGCCGGCAGTACCGCTCGCCGCACACTGCCAGAGAGAGCCGGCACGACGAGAAGCAGCAGAAGCAGCGCCGCAACGGTCTGCCCTGCCGCTGTCACCATCGACGTGAGCGGCAATCCGTCGAAGGCCACGCCGGCGCCCAGGGTCATCCCGGCGAACAGCCAAGGCAGGCGGCCGGACGGATGGAAGGGACTGATCCACTCCAGTGAGGGCGGAAGCTGCCACGCGGTGGGAGCTCCCACCAGCCACGCCACCGCCGCCACGACGACGGATACCGCGACGGTCAGCGGCGCCAGCCCCCACCAGCGGTCACCGGGCGCGGCAGCGCCGGCGTGCGAAACCACCACGTCCGGCGCGACGCTCGATTCGTCGAGCGCACCCTCGTGAAGCGTCTGCACGAGCAGGCCCCGCTCGGCGCGCAACTCCGTCAGCGCGGCCCGGCAGGATGCGCACCCACTGGCGTGCGCGCGGACGGCCGCCGCGGCGGGCGCGTCCAGCTCGCCGTCGGCCAGCAGCATCAAGGTTGGTTCGTCAGGACACGTCATCGTCTTTCCTGTCCGGCGCGGTCAGCATCCGCCGCAACTGTTTTCGGCCGCGAAACACCAGCACGGCGACGTGACCGGGCTCGATGCCGAGAATCGCCCCGATCTCCGCGTAGGCCAGCTCGTGGAAATAGGCGAGCACCAGCGGAACGCGGTACTTGTCAGGCAGCGCGGCGACCGCCTCGCGCAACTGCCGGCCGCGTTCCCGTGCGAGCAGCGCGGTCAGCGGGCCAGGCTCGCGCGCCGCCGCAGGGACCCACTCGATGTCCGCCGCGCCGAACAGCCGCGTCTCCCGGCCGCGCCGCCGGAGCCGATCGATGCAGTGGTGGCTCGCGACGCCGAGGATCCAGCTCGAGAACGGCCGCTCCCGGTCGTACTGCTCGAAGCGTTGCCGCGCGCGCAGGAACACCTCCTGCGCCGCGTCCTCCGCCTCGTCGGGGGAGCCGAGCAGGTAGCGGCAGGTCTGCAGCACGCGCCGGGACTGGGCTCGATAGAGGGCGTCGAAGTCGGCGTCGCCGGCGGCCCGCGACGCCGCCGTCTCCTCGCGCCGAACGCCGGTCATCGTCAGCGGACGGAGCATGCCGCCGGCCGGCGCGGTCACCGCATTCATCGATTCGCCCCCCTCTTACGCGACGACCCGGCAGCCGGCGGTGGCACCGCCTCGGACACCGAGTCCGTCCGGGGCACGAGCCGCCACGGCCCCGGTTGCAGCCGCGGCGTCTTGCACGCCTGCATCATGCTGATACTACTTGCCGGGAGCGCGGGGACTACGACCCTGCCGGGAGGGGCCGACGGCAACGGCTGCAATGCGACGCGGCCGAGCGGCGGAGCACCTGCGACGGCGCACGTCGCTGGCGATCAGTTCGGCCGGGAGCTGCCCCGGACGTTGGCGAGAACGCGGGTGATGGTGGCCGTGAGGGTGTCGACGTCGCCTTCGAAGGGACCCGCCACGACCGCCCCGCTGGAGATCTCGATGGCGATCGCCACCCCGCCGTCGACCGGGGTCACGATCCAACTGAAACCGCGCAGGGCGACCGAACGCTCGTCGGCATCCGGGTTCTGCACCTGGTCGAATGCGCCGAGCGTCAACTCCAGCACCCGCCGGACGTCGTCGTCGGCCCACGCCGCCGGCTCGGGCCCCTCGAAGTCGACAGCGGTCTCAACGACGTCTTCCTTGCCCTTGAGCAGGACCTCCACGTTGAACGTCATTCCTGGATCCTCGCAAGCTGCTCGTCGAGCCGCGCCGGATCGGTGACCGGCTCCTGGCAGGTGAAGTTCGTGCAGACGTACGCCGTGGGGCGCCCGTCCATCTCCCGCAGGGCGCCGACGAAGGGCAGCCGCTCGGCCAGTTGCCGCTGCGCGGCACCGGGAACCACCCGCACCCGCACTACAAACGGCAGGTAGCGTGCCGCCACCACGCGTTCGAGCGCGCGCGTCTCGGGCGCGTCGGGCTCTCCGACGATCACGATCTGCGTGGCCGGAGCGTGATAGCGAACGAGAGCCGCCATCATCAGCGGCACGGCGCGAGCGGCCTGCCCGAGCCGCGTCCCGAACCGGCGGAACGTCTTCTCCACCCGGGCCGCCGCGTCCGGGTCGTCGCGCAGGTGCGTCAGCGTAAGCAGATTCTCGATCGCCACCGAGCTGGCGGCGGGCTCGGCGCCGTCGTACTCCTCCTTGACCCGCAGCAGCACGGAGGGATCCTCGCCGGTGGTCGCGAACCAGCCGCCGCCCTCCTCGTCCCAGAAGAGCGCGTCCTGCCGGGACTGCAGCTCGATCGCCCAGTCGAGCCACGCCGGATCGCCGGAGGACTGGAACAGCTCCAGCAGCCCCCAGATCAGATACGCGTAGTCCTCGGCGTAGCCGTCGATGGACACCGCGCCGTCGCGGGCGCGCCGCCGCAGGATGCGTCGATCAGGATCCCACAGCCGTTCCCGTGCGAACGTCGCCGCCCGGGTGGCGGCCTCGAGGCTGCGCGCCGCCGCCGCTGCGTCGAGCACGTGCGCGGCTCGCGCCAACGCCGCGATCATCAGGCCGTTCCAGGCCGCGAGCACCTTGTCGTCGAGATGCGGCCGGGGCCGTTTCTCGCGCGCATCGAACAGCGTCTTCCGGACCGCCCCCAGCGTCGCCGTGACGTCGTCCGCGGTGCGGCCGGTCAGCTTCGCGATCTCGCCGACGTCCTGCTGGAGGAACGGGATGTTCCTGCCCTTGAACTCCCCCATCGGATCCTGCGGCGCGTTGCCGCCGGCCTGGATACCCAGCCGCCGCTTCGCCACCTCCGCGTCGGCGCCGAGGAGCTCGTCCACCTCGGTGTCCGTCCAGAGATAGAAGGCGCCCTCGGACTTCGCCGCATCGGTTCCCGCCGCCTCGGGCGGCAGGCTGTCGGCGTCCTCGGCGGAATAGAAGGCGCCCTCCGGGCTGGTCATGTCGCGCCGCACGTACTCGATGGTGTCCTCGGCCACCTGCAGCAGCGCGCCGGCCCCGGCCGCCTGCCCGGCCTCCAGATAGGCCAGCACGAGCTGGGCCTGGTCGTAGAGCATCTTCTCGAAGTGCGGCACGCGCCAGGCAGCGTCGACCGAGTAGCGGTGGAAGCCGCCGCCGACGTGATCGCGCATGCCCCCGCTCGCCATCGCCTCGAGGGTGGCGACCACGATGCGGCGCGCGTTGACGTCGCCTCCGCGGGCGGACTCTCGGAGCAGAAACAGCAGCTCCGCGGGCCGGGGAAACTTGGGCGCCCCGCCGAAACCGCCGTGCCGCGTGTCGAAGGAGGACGCGAACTGCTGCACGCCGAGCGCGAGGGCGTCGATGCCGGCAATCGCCGCGGCAGGAGCGGAACCGCCCGCGACGGCGCCTGCCGACGGCGCCTGCATCCCGCGCAGCCGTTCGAGCAACGCGTCGGCCGACTGCGCCAGCTCACCGCGGCTGGACGCCCAGCGCGCGGCGACCTCCCGCAGCACGTCGGGGAATCCCGCCCGCCCCCAGCGCGAGTCCGGGGGAAAGTAGGTGCCCCCGAAGAACGGCTTCAGGTCGGGCGTCAGCCAGACGCTCATCGGCCAGCCGCCCGAGCCGGTCGTGGCCTGCACGAACGCCATGTAGACGCGGTCGACGTCCACCTTGATCGACACGAAGTGCTCGTTCAGCAGCGCCGCGATGCCGTCATGCTCGAACGACTCGTGCTCCATGACGTGGCACCAGTGGCAGGTCGAGTAGCCGATCGACAGGAAGATCGGCTTGTCCTGGCGGCGGGCGCGCTCGAACGCCTCGTCGCCCCAGGGATACCAGTCCACGGGGTTGCCGGCGTGCTGTTGCAGGTACGGACTGGGCTCGTCGGCCAGACGATTCGGCATGGGCTGGAATGACGGCGCGGTCGCGGAGGCGAGCGGCGACGCCGCTCATTCTATACAATCCGCGCCTTGCTTTCCGGCAGTCGCTCCGCTAGGTTACATGTAACTGGGGAGCGACACCATGCCTGTGGTTACCGAAGCACGCCTCAACTCGCGCGAGAAGGCGCGCACCTATCGCGAACGGATGCGCGCCAGCGGTTTCCGGCCCGTTCAGTTCTGGGTGCCCGATACCAGAACCGCGGCCTTTCGCGCCGAGGCTCATCGCCAGTCCCGCGCCGTGGCGCGGAGCGCGCAGGAACACGAAGATCAAGCGTTCATCGACGCGATGTCCGACCGCGGGTCGGCGTGACCCGCGGCGAAGTCCGGACCGTGTCCGGGGCCGGCTACGCCAGCAAGCCCCGTCCGGCCGTCATCGTGCAGGACGATCGCTTCGACGTCACCGCATCCATCACGGTCTGCGTCTTCACGACGGATGAGACGGACGCGCCCTTGTTCAGGATTCCGGTCACCCCAGGACCGGAAAACGGCCTGCGAAACGCCTCCCGGTTGATGGTCGACAAGCTCGCGACGGTCCACAAGTCGAGGCTCGGCAAGCGGATCGGACGCCTGGATGACACTGACATGAGGCAACTCGACCAGGCGATCCTGATCTTCCTCGGCCTGGCTTGACCCCCTACGCCTCGTCATCAGCCACGCGCAGGCGGGGCGCAATCGTCATGCGCCCGCGCCAGTCCGGGTGCCCGGCAGGCCGGAGCCGTGCCACTTCGGTGCCGTTCCTGACGATGATGTTGGACTCGATCGCCGTCACGACCAGGTGAGCGTCCCGGTGCTCTGCCCGAACGCGTCCGTCTCCACCCCCATGCTCTGCAACATCGTCACGAACAGGTTGCAGAGCGCCGCGTTGTGCTCGCCCTCGTGCACGATGTGCTGTCCGTGCGCGAAGCCGCCGCCGGCGAGCAGGATCGGCAGGTCGACCGGCGTGTGCGCGTTGGCGTTGCCGAGGTTGCTGCCGAACAGGACGGCCGTCTTGTCCAGCAGCGAGCCGCTGGCGTCGCCGCGCCCCTGCAGGTCGGCCAGCAGGTCGCCGAAGGCCCGGACGATCTCGGTCTCGACCCGCTTCAACTGCGCGATCTTGGTGTCGTCCTGGCCGTGGTGCGACAGGTTGTGCTGGTCGACGCTCACGCCCTGGACCTGCGGCACGCTGCCGTGATCGTGGATCATCATGCTGACCACGCGCGACGAGTCCGTCTCCAGAATCAGCGGAATCATGCGGAACAGCAGCCGGATGCGGCCGATGAGGTCGGCGGGATCCGCGATGTCGGTGGGCGGCTCCGCGTCGACCACCGGCTTCGGCCGGTCGAGCCACGCCTGCACCTCGGTGAGCTCCTGCTCGGAGTAGGCGTCCAGCTTGCGCCGGTCGGCCGCGGTAACGCGCCGGCGCAGCGCCGTGGTCTGCGACTTCAGGCGGTCGAGAATGCTGCCGCCGTCGTTGAGGCTCCGCGCCTCGCGCTCCACCTCCTCGGGCGTCCCCTGCAGGAACAGCCTCTTGAACAGGTTGGCGGGGCTGGTCTCGGCCGGCACCATCGCGCCGCTGGTGGTGAAGGACTGGCTCTGCGGGCTCAGCGTCCCGAGCACCACGGACGGGAAGCGGGTCACGTAACCGAGGTGGCCGGCCGCCGCCTGGTCGAGCGACACCGTGTTGCGGAAGCCGTCGAGCCCGGGACGCCGCGCCGCGGTCAGCCAGGTGATCTCGGAGTTGTGGGGCTGGCGGCCGCTCTGCTCCTCGTGCGAGAAGCCGGAGAACAGCGTGTACCGCGAGCGGTGCCGGTCGATGAGGCGCAGATACTCGGTCGCCTCGTAGGCGGCGCCGGCGGTCCGCGGGAACCACGACGACGAATAGAGTCCGAGGGTGCTGCAGATGGTCACCATCCGCCGCGGCGCCTCGACGGATGCGGCGCGGGCCAGCGCCGGCGCCATGGATTCGAGCAGCGGCAGCCCCAGCGCCACGCCGGAGGCCCGCAGGAACGTACGACGGTCGAGCGGTCGCGTGAGAGTCATCGCTAGCGGCTCCTGAAGAGATCGCTCTGCACGACCTCGTGAATCATGGTTCTGATGGGATAGCCCTCGCCGCCGGTCCGCGCGACGACAACTCGATCTCGGCGCCGGTGGCATACACCAGGAACTGCGAGGCCAGGTGGCGGGCCGCCTGCGCGACGTCGTTCTTCAGCATCAGGCGCTTGTAGTCCTCGATGCCCGAGAAGGCCTCCCCCGCCGGCGTGACGCCGCTGGCGTCGACCGCCGGACCGTCGACGTACGGGAGCGGCACCGCGAAATCGCCGAACGTCGTCTCGCCGCCCGAAGCCCGGTAGCTGGTTCGGAACCCGCCGATAGGATCGAACGACTCGAGGGCAAATCCGGGCGGATCGATCCGCCGGTGGCAGCTCGCGCAGACCGGGTTTGCACGATGCGCCGTCAACAGCTCGCGAATCGTCGTCGTGCCCCGCGTGTCGGGCTCCAGCCCCTCGATGCCCGGCGGCGGGGGCTGGCCGAGCAGGTTGGCGAGCACGAAGTTGCCGCGCGGCACCGGGGACGTCGTGGTCCCGTTCGCCGTCACCTTGAGCACGCTGGCCTGCGTAAGCAACCCGCCGCGGGGGCTGTCCGCCGGCAGCATCACCCGGCGCATGTGCTGCCCGGCGACGTCCTGCAGGCCGTAGTGCTGCGCGAGGCGGCGGTTCACGAAGGTGAAGTCGGCGTCGATCAGGTGATCCACGCCGCGGTCCTCCGCGATCAGCGCCGCCAGGAAGAGCTCCGTCTCCTGCGCCATCGCCTGCCCGAGCCGGTCGTCGTACTCGGGATAGAGCCCGGCGTCCGGACTGGTCGCCCGCAGCTCGTAGAGCCGAAAGGCCTGGCCGGCGAAGTCCCGCACGAAGCGCTTCGACCGGGCGTCGTCGAGCATCCGGTCGACCTGAGCCGCCAGCGCCGCCGGCTCCGACAGCCGGCCCGCGCGCGCCGCGGCGAACAGCTCGTCGTCCGGCATGCTGCGCCAAAGGAAGTACGACAGGCGCGAGGCCAGGGCGAATTCGTCGAGCGTCCCCGCGTCACCCGCCTGGAACAGGAAGGCGGGCGCGCTGAGGATGGCGCGCAACGGCACCCGGACCGCCTCGACGAACGGCCGCCCGTCAACGAGCAGCGGCGCGGCGAGGCTGGCGTAGGACTCCAGCTCGCTGGGGGCCAGCGGCCGGCGGAACGCGCGCGGCGCGAACTCGGCCACCACGTCTAGAACGTGCTGGTAGGGCGTCTTCGTCAGGCGAATCCCGCCCGCGTCGTCGAACTCGACGCCCGCCAGGAGCTGCCGCGTGCTCGCCGGGGGCCAGACGTCCGAGTCGAGAAGCGGCCCCTCGATGGTCAGCGAGCGGAAGGCGATGCCCTCCCCGGGATAGTCCTTCATGCCGCCGTAGCCCTTGGACGGATCCCCCCCGACCGGCTGCGGGAAGGCCCCCGCGGGAGCGTCGAGGTCGGCGACCGAGAGCCCGATCAGGTCGCCCGGTCGAAGGTACGGCGTGAGCTCGACGGCCCGCGGCGCCTCCAGGTCGAAGACGCCGATCAGCTCGTCGAGCGACGCCGCCACCCCCGCCATCTTCCCGCGATACACGGTCACCGTGACCGGCGTCTCGGCCTGGTACGGATAGGCGTCCACGGTGACGCGGTAGCGGCCCGGCGCCGACGCCACGAAGCCCTCGGTCGCGCTGTGGAACGTGTACGTCGAGCCGAAGTCGAAGAACGCCGCGTAGGCGTCGTCCAGCTTCTTGACGATGCCGAGCCCGAGGGCCTCCGCGTTCTCGATGAACGGCAGGTACTGCGAGTCGACGTACTCGATCCGGTGCTCGACGGGTTCCGGACGAGCACCCATCCGAAAGGCCGCATCCAATGCCCGGTCCGCCGCTTCGAGGTAGGCGCGCACGTGCAGCGGCGACATGCTCTGGTTTGCGGCCACCGTGTCGAAGCCGCCGGAGTCGGCTTCCGCCGGCAGCCCCTGGGACAGGTCGAGGCCGACCGCCTCGTCGACCTGCAGCAGGTCCGCGATGGTGTAGGCGTACTCCCGGCGGGTAAGCCGGCGCAGCGGGGTGCGCAGCTCGCCGCGGGCCGCGAGGTTGGCGTCCGTCAGCGCGCGCTTCAGCGCTGCGAGCGCAGTCTCCGCCACCTCCGCTTCGGGCCGTCGGGCGGCCGGCGGCGGCATCTCGCCTTTCTCCACCCGCTCGTAGATGCGCTCCCAGGCGCGGAACGTCTCGCGGTCGCTCAAGTCGTAACCGAGGCTCCCGATGTCGAGCGGCGTGACCGTGCGCGCGCCGTGGCACGCCATGCAGGACGTCTCGACGAGCGGCCGCACGT
>JAGWAH010000130.1:10538-11305 GCA_021296515.1 Acidobacteriota bacterium
CCGTCGGACCGCTCCGTGGAGCATCGGGGTTGCGCCCTCTTGTCGCGGGTGTGATACTCACCTGCCAGGAAGTGAGTATTCGCTCACGTTCGTGTTTGAGGAGGAGGCGAACATGCGACTGCGGCGGAGGGTAACATCGATCTCTCTGGTCTCGGCACTGCTGCTGGCCGGCGCCGTGGCGGCGCCCGGAACCGTGCATGCCCAGGACCAGGCCGGCATCACGGGAAGGGTGGTCGACGAGACCGAGGCGGCCCTGCCCGGCGTCATGGTCGAGGCGCGCAGCCCGGCACTCATCGAGCAGGTACGCACCGTCTTCACCGACAGCGCGGGCAACTACCGTTTCATCACGCTGCCGCCGGGCGCCTACTCGGTGACGTTCACGCTCCCGGGATTCCGGCGCGTCGTGCGCGAAGGCGTCGTGCTGACGGGAGCCTTCGTAGCGCCGGTCGACGCCCGGCTCGAGGTCGGCGGACTCGAGGAGACGGTGATGGTCACCGGGGTGGCCCCGCTGGTCGACGTCGTGAGCAACCGCCAGCAGACGGTCCTGACGACGGAGGAGATCAACACGCTGCCCGGCTCGGCCAACGTGCTGACCGCCATGCAGTACGTGCCGGGGGTGCAGGGCAACTGGAACAGCGCGTCACTGGGCGCGGTCATCCACGGCTCGGACGGCCCGGACAGCCAGCCCCACGTCGACGGCATCAAGAGCGGCATGCAGCTCGGCTCCCGCAACTCGTTCGTGGGCGGCATCGGCCTGCTGACGGATG
>JAGWAH010000017.1:0-2881 GCA_021296515.1 Acidobacteriota bacterium
CGCGGGCGGCCGCGGTATCGCCGGCTTCGCGCAACGCCTGGCCGAGCCCGAACTGCACGTTGAAGTTGTCCGGCTGTTCCTCCGCCAGCTTCCGCAGCGCCTCGAGACGCTCCGGACCCTCCGGCAGGTTCTGCGGCCTGTTCTGCAGCGAGCGCCGCAGCGCGCCGAACTGCTCCTCCACCGCCGCGTCGAAGCTCGCCTGGAGGCGCTCGTAGTCGAGATCGATGCGGGCGAGGGCCTCCTCGGTCTCCAGCCCGTCGCCGTACGCGCGAATCAGGGTCCTGAGGGACTCCAGACCGTAGGCTTCGATCAGGTGCTCGACCACCACCGAGGCGTGAAAGTAGGAGAGCGATATCGACTCGGGCCGCGTGAACCCGCGGTCGAGCTCGCTGATCGACAGCAGCGTGCCGCTGTTGAGGGCGTTGGCGAACTCCAGCACCTGGTCGCGGCCCCAGGCGAGGTGCTTGCGCTTCTCCTCGTAGGTCGAGATCCCCTCGCTCAGCCAGCGCGGGAGCCGCTGGCTGGACATCTGGAGGGTGATGACGTGCGCTATCTCGTGCCACAGGGTCGACATCCAGTTGAAGTCGCCCGGCGGACGGGCGCGCGGCGAATCGAGCGTGACCACCTGCCCGAAGCAGGCGCCGCAAGCCCAGCGTGCGCACCGCGAAGTCGTCGTGGTTCGGGAACACCTCGACGAGGACCGGGGTCTGGACCGTCATGTCGTACCGCGCGGAGAGCTCGTCGAGCGCCTCCTGGGCGATGTCCAGGACGTACTCCCGCAGGATCGGCGCCTCGTCGGGATGGAGACGCACGACGAGATCCCCACGCTCGACGGTCTCGAACTCGTCGAGGTTGTCCATCATCTGCAGGAGATTGAAGGTCACGACGTCGTAGGGGTCTTCCTCGAACGAGCGCTCCAGCGACGCGCGCGCCGCCGGCTCGTCGCCGGTGCGCAGCAGATGCATCCCCAGCTCTGCGTGGGCGCGGGTGTTGTTCGGATCGAGCTCCAGTGCGCGCCGGACCAGGGTCACCGCCTCGGGGAAGCGGTACGCCCGCGCCGTCTGACTCCCCGCGATGCGGTAGACGTCGCCGTACGCCGGGTTGATCGCCAGCACCCGCTCGACCTCGGCCGCGAAGTCGTCGGCGCGGTCCTCCAGATACGCGATGGCCGCCAGCAGCGACCGCGCCTCCAGGCTGCGCGGGTTGACGTCGAGCGCCCGCCCAATAGCTTCGCGGGCGGCGTCGCGATTCCGATCGCCGAGCTCCAGCTCCGCGACGAACAGGTGCGCCCCGACGTTCGACTCGTCGATGCCGAGGGCGCGCTCCACCGCCCCGCGGGCGACCGGCGGATTCTCGTTCGCCAGCACCCGCGCCATGCCGACCAGCGCCGGCGCCCATTCCTCGTCCAGCTCGAGCGCGTCCTGGAACGACTGCAGCGCGTCGGGATTGTTGTACTTCTCGAGGAACAGCTCGCCCCATGCGGTGTGGATCGCCGGATCGCCGGGCAGTGCCCGCGCTGCGCCGCGCAGGAACGTGTTGGCCCGCCGGAAGCCGCCGGCAGCGCGAGAGGCGAGCGCGCCGTAGTACTGCGAGAGCCCGTCGAACGAGTTGAGGCCGTTGACGATGACCGCCTCGAGATAGGGCACCGCCTCGCCTCCGCGGCCGAGCGTTACGAGCAACCGTGCAAGCTCGAGACCGGCCACGCTGCTCGGGTTGGCCTCTGCGACCGGGTCGAGCAACGCCTCGGCCTGGCCGTAATCCCCGACGCCGATCAACAGCCGGGCGCGGAGCGCGACGGCCGCCGGATCCGACGGGTCGCGGCCGGCGGCCAGCTCCGCCGCCGCCTCGCGATCGCCGTGTGCGAGGGCGCGGGTGGCGTCCCGGTGGAACTGCTCGTCCGCGGTGAGCTCTTCCGCCGGTTGGCCGACGCCCGCCGCGGGGGCCGGCGCGAGCAGCAGGGAGAGGACGACGACGACGGTCCACCTTCCTGTCATCAGGCGATTATAGTGCTGGGGCAATCCGTGCGCCCATGGACGAAGATCCGACTCCCGTTCGCCGGTTCGCTCGCCACGAGAGGTTGCGTCGGATCGGTGCGCGTCTCTACGCGCCGGCCGGCGCTGCCGCATTCGCGGCGTCGCTCGGCTACTTCGCCTACGCCTACGGCGTACGATTCGACGCAGCCGGCCAGCCATCGACAGCCGTCGGCATCGTCGGTGGACTCATCGTCAATACGGGGCTCTTCACCGTCTTCGCCCTGCACCACAGCCTCCTGGCGCGTAGCGGCGGCAAGCGGCTGGCGGCACGCCATCTGCCGGAGGGGCTCGACCGCGCGACCTACGTATGGGTCGCCAGCATCCTGTTCGCTCTGACCTGCGCCTGGTGGCAACCGCTCCCCGGCGCTCTCTACCGGGCGGACGGGTTGGCGCGCGCCGCCGGCTTCGCCCTGCAGGCGGCCGGCAGCGTGTTGATCTTCCGCGGCGGGGCGGTGCTCGACCTGCGCGAGCTGGCCGGCATCCGGCAGGCGGTGTCGCCGGCGGCGGCGGGCGCCGGCGGCGGGCAGCCGTCCGATCTGCGGATCCGCGGTCCGTACCGGCGCCTGCGGCACCCGCTCTATGCCGGCCTGCTCCTGGTACTGCTCGGAACACCGGACATGACGTACACGCGCCTCTGTTTCGCCCTGCTGAGCACGGCGTACATCGTTGCGGCCATCCCCTGGGAAGAGCGCGACATGGCCGCCCGGTTCGGGGACCGTTACGATCGCTACCGGGCCGAGGTGCGCTGGCGGCTGGTACCCGGCGTCTACTAGGAGTCTGCGCCGTAGAAACGGCGTAGACTCCTAGTCAGGCCCGGTTGGGCGGCAATCGGCGCCAGCGGCGACGAT
>JAGWAH010000017.1:3034-31175 GCA_021296515.1 Acidobacteriota bacterium
TGCGCCGCTCCGGACCGCGTGATGCCGGTTGCCGTCTTCGCCGTTTCCGGGCATGGCTTCGGTCATGCGTCGCGCCAGACCGAGATCATCCGAGCGCTGCACGAACGGCGGCCCGACGTCGAGATCGACGTCCGGACATCGGCCCCGAGGTGGTTCTTCGAACGCGCTCTCGACTTTCCGTTCTCGTTCGAGACGGTCGAGCTGGACACCGGCGTGGTGCAGATCGACAGTCTGGAGGTCGACGTCCGGACGTCGATCACCCGGGCCGCCGCCTTTCATCGCGCCCTTGACGAGCGTGTCGATGCGGAGGCCCGCGCGCTGACCGCCCGAGGCGCGAACCTCGTGGTCGGGGACGTCCCGCCTCTCGCCTGCGCCGCCGCCGCCCGCGCAGGCATCCCGTCGATGGTCGTCGGCAACTTCACCTGGGACTGGATCTACGCAGGCTACCCCGAGACGGCGGCGCTGGCCCCGGACCTCGTGCGAACGCTCCGGGACGCCTACTCCCGTGCGACCGCAGCCTGTCGCCTGCCCCTTCACGGGGGCTTCGGCGCCTTCGAGACGATCGTCGACGTGCCGCTCGTGGCGCGGCGCTCGACCAGGAAGCCCGGCGAGGTCCGCCGGCAACTCGACCTCCCGCCGGACGCCGCGCTGGCGCTGTTCGCCTTCGGCCGCTACGGCATCGGAACCGTCGACTGGTCGGAGGTGGCACGGATTCGGCGCTGCCGGGTCGTCTTCACGAGCGGCCCGCACCCGGGCGGCGGGCCGGACGGCCACTCGTTCGCCACCTTCGACGAACGCACCCTGGCCGCCCAGGACATCGCCTTCGAGGACCTCGTCGCCGCGGTCGACGTCGTCGTCACCAAGCCGGGCTACGGAATCATCGCCGAATGCGCCGTCAACGACACTGCGATGCTCTACACGTCGCGCGGACGCTTTCCGGAGTACGAGGTCCTCGTCGCGGGCCTGCCGGCGCTGACGCGTGCGGCGTTCATCGGCCACGACGACCTCTTCACCGGCCGCTGGGGCGGGCATCTGGACCGGCTCCTGGCACAGCCGCGACCGAGGCCCCCGGCCGCGGACGGTGCGCAGGTGGTCGCGGACGCACTGGCGGCGCTGCTCTCCCGATGAGATCGGCAGACGGGGGAGGTCAGGACGAAACGGTGCGGCTCAGTCCTTCTTGCAGGTGACGAGCGACCAGATGCGGGGGATGTTGACCTTCTCGATCGACACGGGACGCAACCCCGCCTGCGCGAGGAACGCCGGCAGATCCAGGTCCGCCTTGAAGCCGATATAGACGGTCAGCGGCGAGATCAGACGCTCGGCGCGGGCGACGAAGCGATTCGGACTGAGGAAATGATTCAGGAAGACGAAACGCCCGCCCGGGCGGCAGACCCGGCGCATCTCGCGTGCGACGGCCACCGGATCCGAAACGGTGCTGATGACGTACGGGGCGTACACCAGGTCGAACGAATCGTCGGGGAAATCGAGGTGCGCAGCGTCCATCTGCATGAGGCGGACGTTGCCGACGTTGTGGGCGGCGAGCCGGCGAGCCGCCTTTTCCAGCATCTTCTCGGCCACGTCGATGCCGGTCACACTGACGTTGTCCGGATAGAGCGCCGCGTTTATGCCGGTTCCGACGCCGACTTCCAGTACCCCGTCGCCCGGCTGCAGATCGAGCCTCCGGATAGCCTCAAGGCGCCCGGTGTGCAACGTCGCCCCGAAGAGCCAGTCGTCGATGACCGCGATCTTGTTGTAGACCGCTTCGACGAAGGAACTCTCCACTACCGCCGCGGAAAGCGCCCGCGTCTGTGGATCGGAGCACAGATCGTCGTCGGGATTCCGTTGGAGAAGACTCACGCGGGGGCCCGCCAGTCGTCGCGCTCAGCGGTTCGCACCCGCCTGGCAAAGATGAAGAGAGCTTGCATGCTTGTCGATCGCATAGACGACTCCGGCGACTATACCCCGTCGCTCCGCGGGTCGCAAGGATCGGCGGCCGCATGCTCCGTTGGTCGGCGGGCCGCCAGGAGCCACCAGGACCGGCAGCGTGCGGCGTTCGCTATAGTGGCCGGAAGTGCCACCGGAAGCCCGATTCCTGACCACCGCCCAGCAGGTGCTGCTGACGACGCTGGTCGTGAAGCTCGCCGTCGTGGCGACGCTCTCCACCATGCTCGTCCGGTTCCCCCAGTTCCGGCGGATTCTGCTGACCGAGCAGCGCGCCTGGCGCGAGCGCCTCGTGTTCGCGTTCAGTCTCGGGATCCCCCTGCTCGGCGGCATCATCGCCCGGCTGGTGCTCGGCTACGACGCGGCGGACTTTTCGCTGGCCGGCCCGCTTCTCGCCGGATTGATCGCCGGTCCGTACGCCGGCGCCATCGTCGGCGTGCTCGCCGGCACGCCGGCCCTCCTCGGCGGCGAGGTCGCGGCGATGCCGTTCGCGGTAGGTTGCGGATTCGCCGGCGGCGGCCTGCGCGAAATGTGTCCCAAGGAAGCCATCTGGCACCTGTCGCCGTTGTTCTTTGCGGATCTGCACCGGCACGCGTGGCACCTGGTGCGGCGGTTCCGCGTCGACTGGCTTCCGATTCTCGCGGCGGCGCCCGTCGGTCTGGAGGTGATTCGGCAGGGACTCGGCGTGCGCTTCGGCCTGGACGTCATCTTCTACTTCGAGATCGAGAATCTGTGGCTCGGCGCGCTGGTGATGCTGTCCACCGTGCTGAGCGTCGCCATTCCGATCAAGATCTGGAACACCGCGCGCATCGAGCATCGCCTGCAGGAACAGGAGAAGCTCCTGATGGCGGCGCGCGTCGACGCGCTGTCCAGCCAGATACACCCGCACTTCCTGTTCAACACCCTCACCTCGATCTCCTCGCTCATTCGCTCGCAGCCGGAAACCGCGCGGACGTTGATCCTGAAGCTCTCCGTCATGCTGCGGCGGATGCTGAGCACGCAGGAGCAGTTCGTCACCCTGCGGGAGGAGCTGGCCTCCATCAACGAGTACCTCGACATCGAAGCGGTCCGCTTCGGACCCACCCTGGTCGTGGAGCATCGCATCAGTCCCGACAGTCTCGATCTGATCATCCCCAGCATGGTGCTGCAGCCGCTGGTCGAGAACTCGATCAAGCACGGCATCGAGAAGAAGGTGGGCGGCGGGCGTATCATTATCCAGAGCCGGCGCACGCGTGGTCACGGCATCATCGAGGTGCTTGACAACGGAGCGGGCATGGCCGACACCGACGTCGGGCGGAGCCGTGAGGGCGGGATCGGCCTGCGCAACGTGGACGAGCGGTTGCGCGTCATATACGGCGAAAACTATCCGTTGCGGCTGGAGAGCACGCCGGGGGAGGGAACGTGCGCGCGCATCGAGATCCCGGTATCGACCGCGCCGTGGAGGGTGTCCGCCTGAGATGAGCATACGCACGGTGGTGGTCGACGACGAACGGCTCGCGCGAAACGAGCTCTGCTTCCAGCTCGAGCAGCTCGAGGACGTGGAGATCGTCGGGCAGGCGGGAGACGGCCTGCGGGCTCTCGAGGTCATCGACACGCTGCACCCGGATCTCGTGCTGCTCGACGTCCAGATGCCCGGCCGCACCGGTTTCGAGGTGGCGCGCGAGCTGGTGGATCGGGACGATACCCCGCGTGTGGTCTTCGTGACCGCGTACGATCAGCACGCGATCGAGGCATTCGAGGTGAACGCCGTCGATTACCTGCTGAAGCCGGTCGAGCCTGCGCGCCTCGCCAGGACGATCACGCGGGTACGGGAACTGGTCTCCCCCGCACCGCAGCCCGGGGAGCGACGCCCGGCGCTGCGGGCCGACGAGCTCGAACGGATCGCGGACCTGGTCGCGCAACGCCGCGGACGGCGGGAGCCCATCGCCGTGAAGGCAGGCGAGCGGCTCGTGCTCGTGCAGCCGCAGGACATCGTGTTCGCATCGCTGGTGGACGACGTCATCACCGTCGTGACCGGTACACTGAACGGCGCCGCGAGTTGCCGGACGCTGGACGAGCTGCAGTCGCATCTCGACCCGGACGTCTTCTGGCGCGTCCACCGGTCGCACGTGGTGAACATCCACAAGATCAAGGAGATAGTCCCGTGGTTCAGCCGGAACTACATTCTGAAGATGAAGGACCCCAGGGGAACGGAGATACCGGTCAGCCGGTCGCAGACGAAGCGGCTGCGGGAGTACCTCAGCCTCTAGGACCCGGCGGCTCGGTCGAGGACCCGATCCGGCAGGATCTGGACGTCCTGGCGGCGCACCCGCCGGTCGAGCCGCCGGCGCCGCAAGCGGACCAGGACCAGCCGCCGGCGCCGCAAGGCGACCAGCTGCCGACGCCCCCCGCCGAGGCGGAGCCGGAGCGGACGCGCGGTCCGCGCTACGAAGCCTTCCTCGTCCGCGCCGGCGAGGAGTTGGTGGCATGGCTCAAGACGTTCGCGTCGGCGGCCGTCTACGCCACGCTCATCGTCACCTTCGGGTTCCAGGTCGCGCGGGTCGAGGGCAAGAGCATGCAGCCTACGCTCGAGGACCAGGATCGGCTCATCGTCAACAAGGCCATCTACAAGTTCTTCGACGACCCGCAGCCGGGCGACATCGTGATGCACTACTACCCCGTGGATCCCGACAAGTCGTTCGTCAAGCGGATCATCGCCGAGGCGGGGGATACCGTCCGCATCGAGGACGGACAGGTCTACGTGAACGAGGTCCTCTTCCCCGTCGCCATTCCGCCCGAGTTCCGGAGCCGGGAGGACTATGGACCCGAGGTGGTGCAGGACGCGTACTACTTTGTCATGGGCGACCACCGCAAGAGTAGCTCGGACAGCCGCACGTGGGGTCAGGTTCCGAAGAAGTACATCGTCGGGAAGGTGCAGCTCCGCTGGTGGCCGCTGAGCGATGCAACGCTCTTCTGAGGCGATGCGACCCTACGGGCCGGGGTTGGGAGTCTCGCCAACGCGAGAACTCCCTGCGGCGCAAGCGGCCGGCATGCTTCCCCACCGGGCGGGCACGCGCGTCTATGAGGCGTACAGCCGGTCTATCGCCTCGCTCCAGCGCTGCGCGACCACGCGCCGCTTGACCTTGAGCGTGGGCGTCAGCTCGCCGGTGGCGATGCCGAACTCCGCCGGTAGCAACGCCGACCGCTTGATCTGCTCGTGTCTGGCCAGCCCTGCATTGACGCGATCCACCACCTCGTCGAACAGCGCCACGACGTCCGGACGCTCCACGATCTCCTCGCGGTGCGCCCCTTCGGCGCCGGTGTGCGCGGCGAGCGCGGCGAAGTCGGGAACGAGCAGAGCGGAGACGTACGGGCGCCGATCGCCGATGAGCACCGCCTCGGCCACGAGCGGCGAGCGCTTCAGCTCGGCCTCGATCGGATTCGGGGCGATGTTCTTTCCGCCGGCCGTTACGATCAGCTCCTTCTTCCGGTCCAGAATCGTCAGATAGCCGTCGTCGTCGAGGCTCCCGATGTCGCCCGTGCAGAACCACCCGTCCCGCATCACCCCGGCCGTCGCCTCGGGCTTGCCGTAGTAGCCCTGCATGATGTTGGGGCCGCGGGCGAGCACCTCGCCGTCGGCCGCGATCTTGAGCTCCACGTTCCGGATCGCGGGTCCGACCGTGCCCAGCTTCGGGCGCTCGAGCGGATTCACTGTCAGCGTGGGCGAGGTCTCGGTCAGTCCGTAGCCCTCCGCGACCGGAATCCCTATCGCGAAGAAGAACTCGGCGATCGGCGTCGACAGCGGTGCGCTCCCCGAGACGACGAACCGCAGGCGTCCGCCGAGACGCCCCCGAACCTTGGACAGCACAAGCCTCTCCGCCAGTCCGTGCTGCAGCCGCGCCGCCAGACCCACGGAACGGCCGGCGAGCTGGGCGCGGGCCCGCTTCAAACCGCTGCCGACCGCCCAGTGGAAGAGCCGCTGACGCACCGCCGGCGCGCCGGCGACCGCCTCGTGAACCCTGGCGTGGAACTTCTCATAGACGCGCGGCACACCCGTCATCACGGTCGGCCTCACGGTCCCGAGATCGCGTGCGATCGTCTCGAGCGACTCCGCGAAGGTCACGGCGGTGCCGTGGTAGAGGTACATGAATACGACGGCCCGCTCGAAAGCATGGCTGAGCGGCAGGAACGACAGCGCGACGTCTTCGGAGTCGACCCGCACCACGGCACTGCCGTCCATGACGTTGCTGGCGACGTTGCCGTGGGTGAGCATCACGCCTTTCGGCTCGCCGGTGGTTCCCGACGTGTAGATGATCGTCGCCAACTGGTCCGGCGTGATCGCCGCGGCGCGCTCCTTGTACTCCCTTCCCAGGCCGTCCTCCGCCATGAGGCGGCGATGACCGCGGCCGGTGGCGTCGGCGAGGCTCAGCTCCTCGCGACCGGAGACTCCGCCGGCCGCCGCCGGATCGTCCGCGGGATCCATGATCACCAGGGCGGAAAGATCCGGAAGCTCGTCCCAGACGGCGCGTACCTTGGCCGCCTGCGTCTCGTCGGCCACCACGACGACGCGGGCTCCCGAGTCGGCGAGGATGTAGCGCACCTGCGACTCGGGCAGGGTCGGGTAGATCGGCGCGGTCACCGCCCCCGCGGTCAGCGCCGCAAGATCCGCGATGACCCACTCGGGACGGCTGTCGGACAGGATCGCGACCCGGTCGCCCGGCTCCACCCCCAGCGCGCCGAGACCGAGACTGAAGTCGCGAATCCGGTCGAAGAACTCCTGGGTCGAGAGCTCATCGACGTCTTCCCCGCGGCAGCGGCGTACGAGCGCCGACTTGGGATGGCGTCCGAAGAAGTGGAACGGCAGCGCCGCCAGTGTCCTGAGTTCATCGCCCATGGTTGTTCGCCGGCCCGGGCTGGCGGCTCCCGGCTTCCGCATCCGACGCCGTCAGCCGGCGTCGAAGTCGCCCGACCGGCCTCCCGTCTTCTTCACGAGTCGTATGGAACCGATGACCATTCGCTTGTCTATCGCCTTGACCATATCGTATATGGTCAAGGCGGCGACGGAAACCGCGGTCAGCGCCTCCATCTCCACTCCGGTCCGGCCCGCCGTGCGGACCCGCGCCTCGATCCGATAGCCGTCGTCGAGGGCCTGCAGGTCGATAGCGACCTGCGACAGCATGAGCGGATGGCACAGGGGGACGAGATCCGCGGTCTTCTTCGCCGCCATGACGCCGGCGAGGCGGGCCGCCTGGAGCGGATCGCCCTTGGCCACGCGTCCGTCGCGGATGGCCCGCAGGGCCGGCTCGCCGATGGCGATGTGACCGCGGGCCACGGCCACGCGTTCGGTGACCGGCTTGTCTCCGACGTCGACCATGCGAACCCGGCCCGCATCGTCGACGTGGCTCAGCTTCGGCTTGTCCCGTCCGCTATCGCGCTCCCCCATCGCATCTCCCGGAGTCGGATCAGTTTCTGGCGCCGCTCTCGAGACTGGCCAGATAGAACGACAGGCTCTCGAGCGAAACCGTCAGGTCCACGCTTTTCAGCTTGACGTCGGGCGGAACCCGCAACGCGCCGGGCGAGAAGTTCAGCACCGCCTTGATGCCGGCGTCGATCACCGTGCCGACCACCTGCTGGGCGGACGCCGCAGGCACGGCGATGACCGCGATCGTGATGCCCTCGCGGCCCGCCACGTCGCGCAACTCCTGGATGTCGTAGATGCGCACACCGCTGCGCGACTCCTGCCCCACCTTCTCCCGCAGGGTGTCGAACAGCGCCACGATGCGGAAACCCTCCCGGCGAAAGCCCGGATAGTCGGCGAGCGCGAGCCCCAGGTTGCCGGCGCCCATGATCGCCACCGCAAGCTTGCGATCCAGTCCCAGAATCACCTGGAGCTCGCGGCGCAGGTCCTTGACCACGTATCCGACGCCCCGCACGCCGAGGTCGCCGAAATGCGCGAGATCCTTGCGGATCAGCGCGGCGTTGAGGCCGAACCGACCGGCGAGGACGGTCGACGAGACCGTGCGCACGCCCTTCTCGTCGAGCTCGTTCAGAAACCGAACGTAGAGCGACAGCCTGTTCGTCGTCAGCTCGGAGATCTCGTCACGCATCGGCGTGTCCGGGGAGGACCGCGATTCTATGGCCCGCACGGCGGCCGGTCAAGACCGGCCGGGCCCCACGGTCCGCGTGCTAAGATGCGGAACATGTCTCAAGTGCAGTGGTGGCGGCGATCAGCGCGGCTGGCGGCGGCGCTCTCCTGCGCGTTCGCCGTTCTCGCCCCCGGCGCCGGCGCGGCGCAGGGCCGGCGGGCGGCCACGCTCGACGCGATAGAGAGGCATCCCTTCTTCTTTCACGGGCAGGAGGTCATCCTCGTCACCGATGCGTTCGCCGAACAGGTGCTGACCTGGCTCGTGAGCGACGACGACAGCTCGAGGCTGCTCGCTCTCGACGTTCCTCCGCCGCCGGAAGGCACCCGCGAGCGGCTTGAGGTCATCGGCACGTTCTACGACGTCGGCCGCCTCGACGAGAGCGACCAGCGCCTCACCGGCCTGCCGATCCGCAGGCTCTCGGAAGAGTTGCTGCGCAAGCGGTGGCCTGCAAGAGGCGAGTTGCCGCTGCTCGTCGCCACGTCTTCGCGCCCCGTGGCCAGGCCCTCCACCACTACGCTCCGCAGCATCGTGCTCGACCCGGAACGGTATGTGGATCGGGGCGTCACGGTCATCGGCCGTTTCCGGGGCCGCAACCTGTACGGCGACCTGCCGGAGGCGCCGGACGAGAGCCGCTGGGATTTCGTGCTGCGGTCGGCGGACGCCGCGGTCTGGGTGGTCGGCAGGGAACCGAAAGGAGACGGGTTCGAGCTCGACGTGCTGGCCCGCGTAGACACCGGCCGCTGGCTCGAAGTGACCGGCGCCGTGCGCGTGCAGGACGGCATGGTGCTCGTCGACGCGGGTGCGCTGGCGCTGGCGGAGCCGGTCCCCGACCGTCCCCCGCCGGTCGCGGTCGAGACGCGGCGCCTGCCGCCGCCGGAGGTCATCTTCAGCGCCCCGCTGCCGGATGACGTCGACGTGCCGCAGGACACCACGGTACGCGTTCAGTTTTCCCGAGACATGGACCCGGAGTCGTTCGACGGGCAGGTTCGCGTCGCCTACACCCTCCCGGGAGGAACCCGCATCGACGCCGGCGCCGCGGACATCCTGTTCGAGCTGGCGTATCGCGGCCGGAATCGCGTGCTCGAGATCCGCTTCGATCGCGAACTGGAGCGCTTTCGCAGCGTCACCGTCGAATTGCTGGACGGAGTGCAGGCGAACGACGGTGCGCCCCTGCCGCCCTGGACACTGTCGTTCTTCATCGGCGGGTAGGCCCCGCCGCCTTTTCTCAGGTCTCGGCCGGCCCCGACCGGCGGGCCAGCAGCGTCTCGATGGCCCGCCTGGTACGGTCGATAAGAGGGTTGCGATCCGCCAGATCGAGGTCGTCCACCGGGATCGGCTCGCCGATCTGCACGCGCACGGTCACCGGCCGGATCACCGGGCTGCCCTTGCGCATGGCGGCATCGGCCCCCTGCACGGCAACCGGCACGATGGGAGCCCGCCCCTTGATCGCCATGATGAAGCCCCCTTTCTTGAAGGGGAGCAGGTGTCCCGTCCGGCTGCGCGTGCCCTCGGGAAAGATCATGAACGAGTCGCCCGCCGCGAGAGCCGCGGCGGCCCGGTCTATCGCCCCTGAACTCTGGTCCCGGTTGCCGCGCTCTATCGGCACGAATCCCACGAGGTCGAAGGCGTTGCGGAGAACGGGCAGCGCCGCGCGGAGCTCCGCCTTGTAGAGGATCTTCAGCCGGGGGTGAATGGCGGAGAGGGCCATGTAGATGATGGGCGGTTCGAGATTGCTGCTGTGATTCGCACAGTAGACTGCCCCCCGTCGGACCTGAACGTGGTTGCCGCCCGTCGCCGTGAAACGGATGCCGGCGGCCGAGAGTCCCAGACGCACGCCGCCGCGGCCGAGCGCGTACAGGATCTCCGGCCGGCGAAGCACGTACGCCAGCAGCATGCCGATGGGCCCCAGGATCAGGACCCAGAGCAGCACGCTCAGGTACGCCGCCGCGGATCGAACGGTAGCGACGATGGTGCGGACCAGTTCCGCCACGGGGCACGGATTGCTACGGGCTTGCGGGAGTGACCTCGGCGACCTCGGGCGTTTCGTCCGCCTCGGACGTTTCGTCCGCCTCGGACGCCTTCGCCCTGGCCGCGCTCTCCTTGGCGAGTTGCCGCTCGCGGTTGGCGAGGCAGCGATCGAGCGCCTTCTCCACGCGCTCCTCGATTGTCTCGGACGGCTCGCTCACGACCTCGGAGATCTCCGACACGACCAGGAACTTCGCACGGTCGAGCATCCGTTTCTCGCGAAACGAGAGGTTCTTCGACTGGCTGAGGTGATTCAGGCTCTTGAGGACGTCGACGACATCGTACAGCGACCCCGTCCGCATCTTGTTGGAGTTGTCCTTGAAGCGGCCCTTCCAGTTCTGGTGACTGTCGATCTTTCCGTTGCCGAGCAGGTTGAAGAGCTTCTTGACCTCGTGATCCTCAATCGCGCGGCGCAAGCCGACATCCTCGACGTTGTCCACCGGCACCAGGACGGTCGTGTCGCTCGAAGCCATCCGCAACGAGTAGAAGCCGCACGTCGTGCCCATGATGGTCCGGGTCTCGATTCGCTCGACGATGCCGAGTCCCTGGTTGGGATAGATCACCTTGTCTCCGACCTCGAACTGCAACATGGCCCCCCCGGACGAATAAGGTGGACGGCAGCGCTGGACGGGCCTCCACTTGAGGCGGGCAAGCAGTATAGCCGATTCGAGCGCGGGTAGCCAACCGGAAGTCGCGCAGAATGAGCGATTTGGCCGGTCCCTCCCGAGCGTCGGGCGCCGCGCCGCCGCGCGCAGCCGGTCCCGGTGGCCTGCTCGGAGCGGGGCCGGAGCCGGCCCGTCGCCGGCCGTTCCACCGGCGCCCGCGCACCGGCTCGGACGGCTGTTGTAGAGTAACGGCGTGCAATCGCGGCCGGGCGCCGCACGTCAGCAGGAGGGTGGGATGAGGTCAGGACGGTTCGGCGCGACGGCGTACGTGTGCGCGCTGGCAGCGCTGGTTCTCGCGGGGTCGATGGCAACGCAGGGGCTCGGCCATGCGGCCGCGCAGGACAGCCGGAGCCTGGCGCCCTTCGTGCCGACGCCGAACGACGTGGTCGAACGCATGCTGACCCTGGCCGGCGTCACCGCCGACGACGTCGTGTACGACCTCGGCTGCGGAGACGGGCGCATCGTCATCGCCGCCGCCCGGGACTTCGGCGCGCGTGGCGTCGGCGTGGACATCGACCCGCAGCGCATCGCCGAGGCGAACGCGAACGCGGAGCAGGCCGGCGTGCAGCACCTGGTGGAATTCATCGAGGGAGACGCCATGCAGACCGATGTCTCCGACGCCACGGTAGTGACCCTCTATCTGTTGTCGTCTTCCAACGCCCGGTTGAAACCGATCCTGACGCGCCAGCTTCGACCCGGCGCCCGGATCGTCTCGCACGCATTCAGCATGGGCGACTGGGATCCGGACGTCGTGGATCGGTTCGAGGACGCCCGCGGAAGTACGCGTACACTGTACTTGTGGCGGCACGACGGCACCGTCAGGCCGTGACACCGGCAGCCGGAGTGGCGAAATTGGCAGACGCGCTGGACTCAAAATCCAGTGGGGTTCACTCCTCGTGTGGGTTCGAGTCCCACCTCCGGCACCAGCTTCCGTCCCGTGCTCCGGACTCGCCATCATCCATCAGGAGGTTGCATCGTGACACGTTTCTCCATCGCCGCGGCCATCGCCCTGGCCCTCGCGCTGGCGCCGCTCGGGGCCCAGCAGATTGACAACAGCGACGCACCGGAGATCCCGTTCGTCTCCGTCCCGGACTACCTCAAGTACTCGCCGGAGATGAATCTCGGCGAGGTCCTCGCGGTCGCCGAGAACTCCAAGGGGCACCTGCTGGTGCTGAACCATCCCGGCACCGCCACCAGCGGCCCGCTGTACGGCAATGCGACCACGCAGCTCTTCGAGTTCGACGACAACGGCAACTTCGTCCGCGAGCTCGGGCAGGGCGTGTACGGACTCGGCTACTCGCACTCGGCGCGCTACGACCGGTACGACAACCTCTGGATTGTCGACAAGGGAACCAACGCGGTGACCAAGTTCAATCCGGCGGGCTACGTGACGCTGAACCTCGGGCGGCGTCCGGAAGGATACGAGCCGCACGAGCACATTGCCCCGGAGGACGCCCGGCACGTCGACGGTTACTTCAACGGACCGACCGACGTCGGGTGGGACCCCGACGACAACATCTACATCAGCGACGGCTACGTCAACTCACGCGTCGCCAAGTTCGACAAGCACGGCAACTGGATCAAGTCGTGGGGCACCTACGGCACGGAGCCGGGGCAGATCCGGCTGCCGCACAACCTGGGCGTCGACCGCAACGGACACGTCTACGTCGCCGACCGTACCAACCGACGCATCCAGAAGTTCGATTCCGATGGCAACCTGCTGCAGATCATCTATCTCAACGTGCCGTACGACAAGACGCGGCAACCGGTCCTGGGCAACGTGAACCCGAACGCTCCCGACGAAACCGCGCCCTGGACAATCTGTATCTCCGGCGGGGAAACGCAGTACCTGTTCGCGTCCGACGTGGAGCCGGGGCGCATCTACAAGATGACACTGGACGGCAAGATCCTGGGATGGCTCGGAGAATCAGGCCGCCAGCTCGGACAGTTCAACTGGGTGCACGGGATCTCATGTCGCTCCGACGAGACCCTGTACGTCGCCGACCTGAACAACTGGCGCGTGCAGAAGCTGCTGCTGGACCCGCGCGGCAGCTCTACCGAGCAGTAGGGGGGAAAGTCCCCGCGGCAAATCGGGGAGGGAGCGCCGCCGCCAGGGAATGGCGGGGGTGCTCCCCCGTGGGCCTCGACTTACCCCTCCGCCTTTCCTTCCCGTCTCGACGCCCAGTACTTCCGCATCCGCTCCGAGATGGCCTGACGCTGCTCCTCCGTCATCGCCCGCTTCCGCTTCGCCGGCGCGGCGGCCACTACCGCCACCTTGCGGGCCTTCTTCTTGCCCCGCGCGGAGGGCGCCGGCGCGTCGGCCAGCTCTATCGCCTCGATTGCTCGCTGTATCGCGACAAGCTGAGTCTTGAGCGCCTTCTCTTCGTTCCTCAGCGCTTCCAGGATTCCGCTCTTCGACATTGTCACTTGCCCCCTTTGGACCGGACCCGCGACGGAATGGCACGGATCCCCGAACTCGCGATTGCGCGACAGTCTACTACAAATTCATACGTATGAAGCGCGCCGGTTCGTTCCGGCAGGCCGCCGCACGCACAACGCTTCTACGGTCGACCTCTTATGCAACGGAAAGCGCTCCGCGAAAACGGCCTGGGAAAGACGCATGGACAGCGTTACGAATCGCCGGCGCTCTCGCGCTGCGTCGCCATCAATCGCCGCCGTCTGGCAAACGCGCGCAGGTCGGTTACCTGGTCGAACTCGTCGACGATTTCGCGTCCAATGAGCTCCTCCAGCACGTCCTCCAGCGTGACGATGCCGGCGAATCCTCCGAATTCGTCGATCACCGCCAGCATGTGCCCGCGACGGGCGAGAAAGGTCCTCAGCACGCGATCGAGCGGCGCCGCGGCGACCACGAAGTTGATGGGCCGCATCATCTTCTCCAGGGTCGTCTCGAAACGATCCTCCGCAACCGCCTTCAGGATGTCGACCTTGTGCACGACGCCGACGAGTTCCTCCGGGTCGCTTGCGTAGACGGGAATGCGGCTGTATTCGTCCAGCTCCGCCATCGCCGCGGCGTCGCGGACGGTCACCGCCGCCCCGAGTATGAAGACCACCGGGCGGGGCGTCATGACCTCCGACACGGTCCGCCGTTCGAGCGCGAGAACATTCTGAATCACGCGGGCTTCGTGCGGCCGGAAATCGCCCGACCGCAGGCCGAGCCTGACCATCGTGAGCAACTCGTCGTCGGAGATCCGGTGCTCCTGGGATTCCGACCGAACGGCGCGGGTGGCGAGCTGCGTCAGCGCGATGAGGGGACGGAAGAAAGCCACGAGCCACGCCAGAGGCCGGGCGACGAACGGAGCCAGGGCCCGGGCGTACACCACGCCGACCGTCTTCGGTAGCACCTCCGAGATCAAGAGGATCGCCAGGGTGAAGACCAGCGAGAACACCCAGATGCGCGCCGCGCCGAACGCCCCGGCCGCCAGCGCCCCTGCCAAGGCGCCGCCGCCGGTGTTGGCGATGGTATTCAGCGACAGCACGGCGGCGATCGGCCGGTCCACCTGCTGCCGCATCTCCTTCAGGATGCGGCCCGAGGGTCGGTTCGCGCGGTCGAGGGCCTCGATGCGACTGGCCGGCACCGAATACAGAACCGCCTCGAACAGCGAGCAGGCCGCGGAGGTTCCCACTACGAGGCCAACCACGACGAGCAACTCCAGCATGGCTGTCTCCGGATGATGGCGGCAGGCCGACCCCGGCGCGGCTTGCGCACGTGCCTCATCGGGCGAGGCTGACCGCGAGCAGCGTGTCGTCGTTCCGCACGTACAACCGTCCGCCGGCCAGCGCCGGATAGGCCCGCACGGTGCCGCGTAACAGGCGCGCACGAGCGACCGGCGTGAACGCCTCGGGGGAGGCGTCGGCAAGCATCAGTTCGCCCGACTCGCGCATGACGACGAGCACATCGCCGGCCAGCAACACGCTGCCGGCGCCGAATCGCGGCACGTCCCAGGCGACCTCTCCCGTTTCGAGAGCCACGGCGCGCAGGCTCGGACCAAACTCCTGCCGTCCGTGGTAACCGTAGAGGTAGCCATCCCGGTGCACGCTCGTCGCATAGTGATTCGACATCACGTCGTTCGACCTCCACAGCTCGTCGAGCCCGGACCCGGCGATCCGAAACAGACCGGCGCCGGTGCCGTACTGCGCCGAGACGAAGACGAGGTCATCCGTGACCAGCGGCGTCGCAGCATTGACCGAGGCCCGGATGCGGGCTCGCCAGCTTCGGCGAAAGCGCTCCCGGCCGCTGGCGGGATCGAGGCTCACGAAGTTGTCGCGCGTGAAGAAGAGCGCGTGCCGGACGCCGTCGAAGGTCGCCGCCACCGGCGACGAGTAGCTCGCTTCCTCGCCGGCCACGGTCCAGAGCACCTCGCCGGAGTCGGCATCGAAGGCCACGATGCCGGCATCCGGCCCGCCGACGTTGGCGATTACCCGACCGTCCTCAACGAGCGGCGACCCGGCTGCACCGAAGAAAGCCTTGCGAAAGCGGAACCGGGCCCGGGTATCGACGCGCCAGACCCCGTTGCCGGTCTCGAGATCGACCGCGTGCAACTGCCCCTGCGCACCGAACGTGTAGACGCGGTCTCCCGCGACGACCGGCGCGGAACGCGGTCCTTCGTCGAACCCGAAGTCGTCGCGGTAGTTCGACGGATAATCGTATCGCCAGATGGAGTCGCCGGTCTCGGCATCGAGCGCCTCCAGCACCTCTCGACCGCGCAGCCGGTGGAACAGCAGCAGGCGGCCGCCGGATACGACGGGGCCCGCGAAACCTTCGCCAACCGGGCGACGCCAGAGCTCGCGCGGCGCCCCGCCCGGCCAGTCGCGATCGAGCGGTGGCCCGGAATAGTGGCCGTCACGCTCCGGACCCAGGAAGTGGGGCCAGTCCTGTGCACCGAGCGTCGTCCCCGCAACGAGCAGCAGGACCACTCCGACGCCCGCGAGCCGCATCCGCTTCGCCACCGGTTCCCCGTGCTCTCCGATGCAGGTCGTCATCTTCCCCTCCCCGCTTAGTCACCGTCGCCGGCCCGCCGCCATTCCCGCGCCAGCGCCGCATAGACCACGTGATCCACGAAGTGGTCGTAGAGCCACTCCGCGTCGCGCAGCAAGCCTTCTTCCCAGAGGCCGAGCCGGACCGGGATCGCCCGGCTCCGGTGGTTGCCCGAAGCGCACCGAATCTCGATACGATTCAGTCGGGCGGTGTCGAACGCGCGCGTGATGAATGCGCGGCATGCCGCCGTGGCCAGCCCGAGACCCTGGTAGGACTCGCCGATCCAGTATCCGAGCGCGGTGCTCCGGTTTCGCCAATCGACATGGTGCTGCCCGACGACGCCGGCGATGCGATCGTCGACGGTCAGGGCGAGCTGGACGCCGTCGTTGCGGGCCGCCTGCGCCTGCGCGGCGCGGATGAACGTTCGTGTGTCATCGACCCGGCGCACGCTGTCGAGCCATGGCAGCCATTGCCGCAGGTATCCGCGATTGTCGTCGGTCAGCGAGAAGAGCTCATCGGCGTCCGCCAGATCGAGCGGGACAAGCCTGCAACGGTCCGTGACCGGAATCGTCAGCATGAACACCCTCGGCGTCACCGCACGCTGAATGGCGCCGATTATAGCTGCCTCCCGTCGGTGCCCCCGCCGGTCCCCGCACCGCATGGAGCGTCGGTCGAGACACGTATAATGCCTGCTGCATCGCGATTGGGCGCTCCTTCAGGCGCAAACAGTGGACAGGCGGCAGCAGTGGCTCGACCTTCGAACTATCTCGACGCACTCCGCGCGCGCGCGGCCGCGTTGCCCTTCTTTCGGCTCATCGGACTCGAGGTCGTCGAGATGCTGCCGGGACGATCCGTCCTGACCATCCGGCACCGCCCGGACCTCGCGCAACCGACCGGCATCCTGCACGGCGGAGTCACGGCCGCGCTGGTCGACACCGGCATCGCCTACGCGGTGCTCGCGCGCGACGAGATTCGATCGCTGGTCGAGGCGGGCGGATCGGTCGTCGCTATCGATTTGCGGATCAAGTACTTCCGCCCGGTCGCCGCCGGCAGGCTGACCTGCGTGTCCAGGGTGACGCGGATGGGCCGGCGGGTCATTCACGGTGAGAGCATCGTCACCAACGAGCAGGACAAGGAGGTCGCCCGCGGCGACTCCATCTACGGAACCGTGAACGCGAACGAGATGGCGCGGCACGGCGCTCCGTCCGGCACCATGCACATGATGCCGGAAGCCGTGGCGCATACCGTCTCCGAGGAGGGGGCATGAAGGCTCATCGTCGATTCGCACTGGTCGTCGTACTCGGTCTGAGCACGCTGACCGGCGTCGCTCCGGTCGCACTCGCGCAGACGCCGGCGCCGGCCGTCGGAATGATTCCGGTCGAGGGCGAGGGCGCGCGGTACTGGTCCCGCTGGCGCGGGCCGTCGGGACAGGGCCTGGTGCCCGACGCCGGCTATCCCGACCGCTGGAGCGCCACCGACAACGTGGTCTGGCGCGCCCCGGTTCCGGGACGCGGAAATTCCTCGCCCGTCGTCTGGGGCGACCGCATCTTCCTGACGGCCGGCCGCGACCGCGGCCGAAGCCTGTACGTCCTGGCCTTTCGACGCGGCGACGGGGCGCTCCTGTGGGAAACCGAGGTGGCGCCCGGGCCGCGGGAGGCGGTGCACCAGAAGAACGGACCCGCGTCGGCCACGCCGACGACCGACGGCGAGCGGGTGTACGTATCCCTGGGCAGCCGGGGGCTGGCGGCGCTCGACTTCGACGGCACGGTGCTGTGGCACACCGAGGTGGGACGCATCAGCAACTACCACGGACCGGCCGGCTCTCCGCTGCTCTACCGCGACAAGGTCATCATCTACCAGGATCAGCGCAGCGGCGGCTTCGTGGCCGCCTACGACACGGCCACCGGCGAGCAGGTCTGGCGGACGTCCCGCGCCCAGAGCGTCGGTTGGGGAACGCCGGTGGCAATACGGGTCGGCGACCACGACGAGCTCGTCGTCAGCAGCCAACGGACGGTCAACGCCTACGATCCGGACAGCGGGCGGGAGCTGTGGCGCTGCGGCGGGAACAACTTCGAGGTCATTCCAACGCCGGTCGTCGAAGCGGGTCTCGTCTTCTGCACGTCGGGCCGAGCGGGTCCGACGCTGGCGATCCGGCCCGGCGGACGGGGCGACGTCACCGACACGCACGTCGCATGGTCGACGTCGCGCGGGTCGCCGTTCGTGCCTTCGCCGCTCGCCGCCGACGGGTACCTCTACACCATCAACGACATGGTGAGCATCGTCACCTGCTTCGAGGCCGCCACTGGCGAGGTCATGTGGCAGGCGCGTCTCGGCCGGGCCGTCCGCGAGGGCTTCTCGGCCTCGCCGGTGCTGGTCGACGGCAAGGTCTTCTTCACGAACGACGATGGGATCACCTTCGTCCTGCGGGCGGGTCCGGAGTTCGAGTTGCTGCACACAAACGACATCGGCGCCCGGACCTTCGCGTCGCCGGCGCTGGTGGACGGGATGTGGTACATCCGCACGGAGAACGAGCTGCTGGCCATCGGCAACGCGCCCTGACGGCGTTCAGAAGATCGCCAGCGGATTGAGCGGCGAACCGGTACCACCCGCGACGGCCAGCGGCGCCGCCACCAGCAGGAACTCCCAGCGGCCCTGGCGCGCCGCCTCGGCGGCCAGGGCCTCTAGATCGAGGTTGTCGAACAGCGGCATCCCCATCGCCACGATGGTCAACTGGTGGATCGGCTGCGTCACGCCGTCCACGCCAGAGGGCAGGACGTCGTTGGTGCCGTCGGCCCCGAGCATGGCGACACCGCGTTCGCGGAGCCAGGGCGCGACCGAGGCATGCAGTCCGGCCGCCTCCCGGTTCATCTCCCACGGCCCGTGCTCCGCCCGCCGCGCCCAGCGTCCCGTGCGCACGAAGAGGATGTCGCCGCTCTCGACCCGCAGGCGCGCCTCGCGCTCCCAGGCCTCGAGGTCCTCCACGCCGATCGGCGTGCCCGGCTCGAGATAATCGACGCCCTTCAGGCGCGGAATATCCATCAGGACGCCGCGGCTGACGATGCCCTGCTTGTAGTTGCCGATCCCCAGCTTCGCGCAGCCCTCCACGGTCACCTCGTCGGCGCGGGCGTAGCCGTTGTACAGCGATCCCCCGTGCATCATGTGGCAGAGCGAATCCATGTGCGAATGGGCGTAGCCGTGATAGGCGAACGTGTAGCGGTCGCTGCGGAACGGACCGGGACGATCCGGCCCGAGCATCTCGTAGCCGACGGGCGAGGTTGCCTCGATGTCCGCCTCGGTCAGGTAGTTGTGCGACAGGGACACCGATACGCCGGCCGTGGCCAGGGCCAGCGCCGCGCGGCGCTTCTCCGGCGTCACCAGGTTGAGCGTGCCCAGCTCGTCGTCGTCGCCCCAGCGGCCCCAGTTCGACAGCTCGGTCATCCAGCCGCCGACCGTCTCCGCCGTGACCTCGTCCGGCCCCTGTGCCCCGAGGGGCGCCGACACCACGAGGCACGCCGCCAGCCCGCCACCGATGAGCCCCGCTACGCCGATCCCATACCCAGTCGTCCTCTTCATCTCTTTCCTCCGGCCCCCGGTTGAACGGAAACCACTGCACGTCCGCGGTGCGTCGACGCCCCGGATTCTACACGCGCGGGACGGGACTCAGCGCCGCCAAACCCGTCGCGGGCTCCGTGTTTGGCCCCAGCCCCCACCGCCCCAGGACCTTGACGCCTCAGAACTCACTTCGTTGCGTTCTACGGCGCAAGCTCCTAGCCCGACAATCGTCGCCTCCGGCTCCGATTGCCGCCCAACCGGCCTGACTAGGAGTCTACGCCGTTCTACGGCGCAGACTCCTAGAACCGGAACAGGCGGTTGAACTTCACCACGAACGCCCGGTTCTCCAGGCCCGCGAACCGCGGGGTCAGCGTGTCGCGCTCGTCGGTATAGACGACGAAGAGCTCGCTCCCGGGCTGATACTCCCACCGCAGGCGGATGTTGGTGCCCAGCGAATCGGCCCCCGAGTTGTACTGCAGCAGTGCCGCGACGAACATGCGCGGCGTGAGGGTGTAGATGACGCGCGTAGAGACCAGCTCGGTCGTGAAGCCGCCCTGCGGGAGCTCGATCCAGTTGAACGACAGCGACGGCTCCACCGCCACCTGCGGAGACAGGTTCACGCGGCCGCGGAAGTAGCCGACGCTGGTCCACTCGCCCCCGAAGAACTGGCCGCGGTCGAAGGTCAGCCCCCCGGACGTGCTGCGCTGCTGCCCCAGGGCATAGACGACCCTGGCATTGGTGAACGAGTAGCCGCCGATCGGAATCGTGACGTCCTTGTGGATGTCGAACGGCTGCTTCAGGAATTCGTAGTTGTCGGTGGCGCCGGCGAAGAAGCGGTCGCCGTTCTCGAACTCGATCCCGAAGATCCCCTGCTGCAGGCGGGTCTCGAGCAGCCCCGCTCCGTCGGCGATGTAGTCCAGGCTGCCCTCGAACAGGAACTTGCGCACCGCGGCGATAGACCGCGGACGGGGACTGAAGCGGAACGAGCCGAACGAGCGGCGGAAGTCGTCGCGGCGCAGAAAGCCGACCTCCGGATTGAAGTTGGCCCCGACACCGAGCCGCTCCACCACGAACCCCCAGCGGTCGCCGCTGTATTCGAGCTGCCCCTGGTAGCTGGCGTCGTCGCCGCGCCGCCCCGGGGTCTCGGTCCGGGCCACATAGGTGTTGACGTTGAGGTTGTCGTAGAAGGAGAAGACCCCGTCGACGCCGTAGGTATAGCTGGCGCCGGGGGCCTCGGTCGAGACCGACCGCCCCGTGAACAGCGCCCCGACGGCGCTCCGGCGCAGCACGTCGCGCTTCAGGCGGGCCACCGCGAAGTTCGTCGGCGCCGTGCCCGGTCTGCACGTCGAGCAGCCCGATGCTGTAGGGTCCGACCTTGCCGGTGAGCCGGCCGCCCCCCTGAATCGGCACCGTCCGACCCTCGTTCAGCCCGATGCGCCGGCTGAAGAAGAGCACCGGCGCGGAGCCGCCGAACCGCTCGCCCCTGAAGTAGTAGGCGGTGGGGCCGCCGCGGAACCCGCCGCCGAAGTCGAAGATCCCCTGCCCTTCGAGGAAGAACTCGCGCTTCTCGGGAAAGAACAGGCTGAAGCGGGTCAGGTTGACCTGCTGCTCGTCCACCTCCACCTGCGCGAAGTCGGTGTTGTAGGTGAGGTCCGCGGTCAGCCCCTGCGTCACGCCGTACTTGACGTCGACCCCGAAGTCGCCGCCGGGGTCGTTCGACAGCCGGGGCGTGGCGTTGAAGTCGGTGGTCACGTCGGAGATGGCGTACGGCTTGACCTCCAGCCGGGTGCCGGACGCCGGCACCTCGACGCCCACCAGGGTGGGCGCGGACGAGAACCGAAACATCCCCTGGAACGCGAGCGCGGCCGGGATCGGCGTCAGGAAGGACGTCTCGTTCGTGGAAGCCACGTTGCGCTGGAAGTTGATGCCCCATATCTGCGCGGCGCCGGTCCGGTAGCGGAGCGACTTGAAGGGAATCGCCATCTCCAGGGTCCAGCCCTGCTCGAAGCGGCCGGTCCGTACGTCCCACACCGCGTTCCAGTCGAGGTTGGGGGTCCGCTCGTTGGTGATCGTGGCGTCGAACAGCGCCCCGAGCGCGTTGGTGATGAAGTTGAAGCCGTTCCGGCGGTCATAGAAGGTGTCGAGCACCACCGAGAAGGTCTCGTTGCCGAACATGTTGTAGCTGTCGCGCTTCATCTCGTTGGCGATGATGCGCGCCGGGTCGGTGCTCCAGCAGCGCGCGGCGACGTAGAAGGTGTCGCGGTCGAACATCACCCAGACCTCGGTCTGATCCCGGGCCGGCGCCCCCTCGTCGGGCTCCTGCTGGATGAAGTCGGTGACCGGCGGCACGGTGAAGTAGACGCGCTCGTCGAGCTGCCCGTCGAGCTGCAGCGGCCCGTCGAGACGAATCGCCCGCATCGTGGCGCGACCCTCGGCGTCGCGCCGGATGACCTCCGGCGCGATCGGCGGTGGTGGACCGTGGATGATCGCCGGGGCCATGGCGAATCCGGCGCTGCCCATGGAACCGGCGGACACGGCGGGCGCGGCCGTTCCGGCGGGCGGGGACTCCGGGCCGGTGACGCTCCGCGGCGTAGAACCGGCGGTTGCATTCCCCACCGCATCACGGGGACGACCCGCGGAGGCCGGGGCCATGGGCCGAGCGGCCGGCGACGCCGCGGGAACCGGCAAGGTGAGCGCCAACGCTCGGGCGAGGCGAGCGCTCAGCGCATCCTGAAGCGCGAACAACTCGGACATCGTCCCATCCACCGTCGTGGCGAGCTCCACGTGTCCGGTCCTTGCGTCCAGGAGCTCGGCGGTGAGCCGGACCCGGTCGGCAAGGCGCTGATGGCCGCCGCGCACCAGCCAGCTTCCCGGCGAGTGCGCGGACCGCGAAGCGAGGTCGGCGTCGAGCGTCGCGGCGATGCCCTCGCCGATCCAGTCGTCGGCCGGGTCGCCGCTGATGTTGCGGAACGAATCGACACGGATACCGGAGACACCGGTGCGCACGAATGCGGGCCCTCCCCCCGGCGGGCCCTCGCCGCTCCCTTCCTGCGCCGGGCCGGGCGCCGGATACAGCACGGCGCACAGCGCCACCCATCCGATGAGAAAGCGGCAGGGTACTGGGAACCTCATGATGCGGGGGGCAAACGGTGTAGTTTAGCGCGATGCATGCCTCTGCTGATCTCTGCGCCCGGCCGGCGGCCGACCTCGCCCGCGCGATCGCCGCCCGCGAGCTCTCGGCGGTTGAGGTGATGGAAGCCCACCTCGCCCGCATCGATCAGGTCAACCCGGCCGTCAACGCCATCGTCACGCTCCTGCCGGACGAGGCGCGCCGCGGGGCGGAGGCGGCCGACGCCGCCGTCGCCCGCGGCGATGCGCTCGGCCCGCTGCACGGACTCCCCGTGGCCCACAAGGACCTCACCTGGACGAAGGGCATCCGGACCACCTTCGGGTGCCGGGCGTTCGAGCACTTCGTCCCGGACGAGGACGCGCTGATCGTCGAGCGGCTGCGGTCGGCCGGAGCAATCACCATCGGCAAGACCAACACCCCGGAGCTCGGCGCCGGATCGCAGACGTTCAATGCGGTGTTCGGCGCCACGCGCAACCCCTACGACACCACGAAGACGTGCGGCGGCAGCAGCGGCGGCGCCGCGGTGGCGCTCGCCACCGGGATGCTTCCGATCGCGGACGGCAGCGACCTCGGCGGCTCGCTGCGCAATCCCGCCGGGTTCTGCAACGTGGTCGGCTTCCGCCCCTCTCCCGGGCGCGTGCCGATCTGGCCGAGCCAGGCCGCCTGGTTCCCGATGGGGGTGCAGGGACCGATGGCGCGCAACGTGACCGACGTCGCCCTGGTGCTGAGCGCCATCGCCGGCCCGGATCCGCGGGCGCCGATCTCGCTCCCGGAGCCGGGAACGGTCTTCGGTCGGCCGCTGGATGGCGACATGGACGGCATTCGCGTCGCCTGGAGCCGGGATCTGGGGGGGCTGCCCGTCGATCCGCGCGTGAGGGCGGTTATCGACGCCGAGCGGGGTACCTTCGAGCGCCTCGGCTGCGTGGTCGAGGACGCCGAGCCGGACATGAACGGCGTCGCCGAGGTGTTCCGCGTGTGGCGGGCGTGGTACTTCGAGGCCTGCTACGGAACGCTGCTCGACGAGCACCGGGAGCTGCTGAAGGACACCGTGATCTGGAACATCGAGGAGGGTCGCCGACTCAGTGGACCGCGCCTGGGAGAGGCGGCACGGGCGTGGAGCGCGTTGCTCGACCGCGTGCGACGCTTCTTCGAGCGCTACGAATTCCTCGTGCTGCCGGTGAGCCAGGTGCCGCCGTTCGACGTCGACCAGCCCTACGTGACCGAGATCGACGGCGTGAAGATGGAGACCTACCTGGACTGGATGAGCTCCTGCGCGCACATTTCCGTGCTGGGCCTTCCGGCGATTTCCGTGCCGTGCGGCTTCACCGGCGACGGCCTGCCGGTGGGCGTCCAGATCGTCGGCCGCCAGCACGACGATCTCGGCGCGCTGCGCCTCGCCTACGCTTTCGAGCAGGTCAACGGGGCCGGACGGCGCAGGCCGCCGATCGAGGACCTCGCCAGGAGCGAAAGTGCGTGAGCACTCTCCCCGACCGGCACATCGACCGCCTGCTCCGTTCTCTCTTCGCGTGCGTCGTGTTCCTGACTGTCTTGTGCTTGTGGCGCCTCTCGCATGAAGGCCCCTGCGCGGCCCTCGTCCTGCCGGGGCTGATATGGTGCGCCATCACCTGCGGGCTGCTGCATTACCGGTTGCAGCGCAAGCGGTTCGTCCTGGAGTTCTATCTCGATGAGGCGTCCCGGCTTCGCGGCCTTTTCCGGCGGCCATTGCTGGCCGTGACATCGAGTCTGCTGGCGGCCGCGCCGCTCGCGGCGTTCCTGGCCGTCTTCGCCGCGCTGTCGCGCCCATCCGACTGGTACTTCCTCTGCGCCGCGGCCGTCGCCGTCCCGCTGTTGTTCGTCGCCGCCGTCCGCTGGCCGGGCAGTCATCTTCGACCTGACACAAGCGGCGGAGTGGCGGGTCCGTCGTACCGGGGGCCGTCGCTCCGGGAGGTTCTCGCTGTGCGCATCGCGGGCTGGCTGGTACTGGCCGGCATGCTCGGCGCCTACCTCTACTTCGGCTACTACTACATTGCGGCCCCCGGAGGCGTCATCTACCCCGGTTCGCTGGAGGGCACCCTGCAGGCGTTCGCCGCGCGCGCCGCCTCGGCATGCCCCGCCGTGCACGACACGCTGCTGGTCGCCAACCGGATCGAAGGACTGTCCTGGTACGTCGTCACCACCATGACGACCGCTCCCTGGATGCAGGACGCGGTACGGCTGCTCGTGTGGATCGCTTTCCTCTTCAATTCCGCGATGGTGTTCGGCGGCTTCGTCCGCGGCCTCGAGGGCGCCGTGCTGCTCGCCGGCGCGGCGGCACGGTTTCGAAGGGAGTAGGCATGTCGACACGTTGGGTGGCGCGGACAGCCCTGGCACTGGTCTCCGCCGCACTCCTGTCCTTCGTGCTCGCCACCACGGCATTCGATCTGTCCGTGTCGCCGGACGGGACGTCGCCTCCGGAACCCCCGCCGACTCCCGCGCCTCCCTGTGAATGGCTGTCGGACCTCGAGCTGGAGCAACTCGCGGAGCGGTGGTGGGCACGAGTGGAGGCAGGCCTGCGCAACGAGCCGCTCGCGGAGACCGAGCAGGCGATCGAGGTCCGCGTGGAAGAGGCTTTCGCACCCGTCTACGCGCACATCCCCGAGTTTCTCGACTGGCACTATTCGATTGCCGGCCAGTACACGCAACTGGCGGCGGCGATTGTCACGCTCTTGCAGGAATGGGGCTTCCCGAAGACGCTCGCCGAACGACTTGCGCGATCGGAATTGAGAACGGCGGTCTTCGACTGGCTGCGGGAGTGGGAACCGACACGGGCGCTTCTCGAACGCGTGGCCAGGCTCGAACTCCCGGCGTCGGCCCGCGAACAGCTCGATCGCTTCCAGCAGCAGGTGGACGCGCGGCTCTTCGGGGACCTGTCCGACCGCGTGCGGCGGGCGTCCGACGAGGTCGAGCGGGTGATGAGATCCGAGATGCGCGACCTCATCGCCGGGCGGATACGGGACGAGATGGATCTGTTGCCGGCCGTTGCGCCCGTACGGGCCGACGCACTGTGTTCCGGCGTGGAGACGGTCAGGGTTCAACTGGCCTACGAGGGCATGCTGGGGACAGCGGTTCCGGAGACCGTCCAGCGGTTCACCGCCTCCGCCGCGCCGACCGGCATCCTGTCTGTCGCCGCCGGCGTGCGCGCCGCGTCCGCGGCCAGAGCGCTCATGAAGGGCCTGACCGGGAGACTGACCAGGAGGCTGCTGCCCCGGCTCGGCCGTCTGGTCGGCGTCGGCATCGGGGCCGGCGCCTGGTTGCTCCTCGACTCGCTCGTCGTGCACGCCGACGAGTACTTCACGCGGGAACAGTTCCAGGAAGAGCTGACCGCGCTGGTGGACGAACAGAAGGCCGGGCTGAGGAGGGACCTGTCGGTGCGGGCGGACGAGGTCCGTCTGACGGCGCTTGGACCGTTCAGCCCCGCCGCGCAAGGGGGTTGAAACGTACAACCGCCGGTCCCGGAGGGGTAGAATGCAGTCTGCTGCAGACGTGATCATCCACCCTCGCGGGAGGCTCCGATGTCGACTCGATTCCGTCGTATCCCGGCGTTGCTCACCGCCGTCACCCTGGCCGGTGCCGGTTTGATTCTCGACGGCCCCGCCGTCTCCGCGCGGCAGGCAGTCACGCTCGACGCCGACGATATCGGCGGTGTGGTCAGCAGCCCGAGCGGCCCCGAGGCGGGGGTGTGGGTCATCGCCGAGACCAACGACTTCGCGACCCGACTGCGCAAGATCGTCGTGACGGACGACGAGGGGCGCTACGTGCTGCCGGATCTACCCGACGCCGACTACGAGATCTGGGTGCGGGGCTACGGGCTCGCCGATTCGCCGAAGGTCTCCGGCCGACCGGGGCAGACGCTCGATCTGCGTGCGGAGGCCGCGGCGACGCCGGAAGAGGCCGCCGCCGTCTACCCGGCCAACTACTGGTACTCGCTGATGGAAGTGCCCGACCCGTCCGAGTTCCCCGGCACGGGCGCGGACGGCAACGGCATTCCGCCGACCGTCCGCACGCAGGCCCACTGGGTCGATCTCCTCAAGCAGGGCTGCCAGCTCTGCCACCAGCTCGGCAACCTGGCGACGCGCGAGATTCCCAACGCGGCGGACTTCGACTCCACCGAGGCGGCCTGGGCGCACCGCATCGTCACGGGCCAGCGGGCATCCAACATGGCCGCCACCATCAACCGCTTCGGGCGCCAGCGCGCGATCGCGTCCTACGCGGAGTGGACCGACCGGATCATGGCGGGCGAGGTGCCCCCGCAGCCGGAGCGGCCGCAGGGCCGCGAGCGCGACGTCGTGCTCACGATGTGGGAGTGGGGCGGCGAGACCGGCTACATCCACGACGAGATCGCGAGCGACAAGCGCGATCCGCGCGTCAACGCGGGCGGCCCGGTCTACGGCGTCGAGTTCGCCGGCGACAAGCTGGTCTGGGTGGACCCGGACAACAGCGAGGCGCACGAGGTCTCCCTGCCGATCCGCGACACGCCCGGCGAAGGAGACTTCCGGTCGTACATCGCCCAGGAAATGCCGAATCCCTCCTTCTACTACGGCGACGAGCTGATCTGGAACAACCCCGGCAACCCGCACAACCCGATGATGGACGCCGAGGGGCGCGTCTGGATGACGCACCAGATCCGCGGACCCGGCAACCCCGAGTGGTGCCGCGAGGGCTCGGACAACGCGTTCGCGCGGTACTACCCGATCGACCGCGCCGCCCGGCACGTCGCCTACTACGACCCGGCGACCGAGCACGTCGAGCTCATCGACACCTGCTTCAACACGCACCACCTGCAGTTCGGCTTCGACGAGGACGACACGCTGTATCTCAGCTCGGTGAGCGACGTGATCGGCTGGGTCAACACGAAGACCTACGCCGAGACCGGCGACGAGCAGGCGTCGCAGGGCTGGTGCCCGACGGCGCATCGGCGAGTGGACGGGCCTGCGCGAGGATCCGGACCCGTCGAAGGACCGCCAGATGGGCCGCGGCTGGTACGGCATCGTTCCCGATCCGACCGCGGAAAACGTGGTCTGGGCCGCGTCCGCCGGGGTCCCCGGCCAGATCGTGCGCCTGTCGCTCGGCGACAACCCGCCGGAGACATGCATCTCGGAGTACTACCAGCCGCCGTTCGAGAACGCGGACGCGCCGGTCCAGGGCTACTCGCCGCGCGGCGTCGACATCGACCGCAACGGCGTCGTGTGGACGGCGCTGTCGGGCAGCGGGCACATCGCCAAGTTCGACCGCAGCCGATGCGCCGTGCTGAACGGGCCCACCGCCACCGGCCAGCACTGCCCCGAGGGGTGGACGCTGTACGCCACGCCGGGACCGCAGATGCAGGGCGTGGACGCGCACGGCAGCGCCGACTTCCACTACTATAACTGGGTCGACCAGTTCGACACCCTCGGCCTCGGCGAGAACGTGCCCATCGCCACCGGTTCGACCTCCGATTCGTTGCTCGCATTCCTGCCCGAGGAAGAAGAGTTCGTGATCATGCGCGTCCCCTATCCGCTCGGCTTCTACTCGCGCGGCCTGGACGGGCGCATCGACGACCCGGACGCCGGCTGGAAGGGACGCGCCGTCTGGGCCGACTACGGCACCAACGCCGTCTGGCACATCGAGGGCGGCAAGGGGACGCAGGGCAACCTGGTGAAGTTCCAGGTGCGCCCGCACCCGCTGGCGC
>JAGWAH010000131.1:0-885 GCA_021296515.1 Acidobacteriota bacterium
GTCGTGTCGGTTCGGGAGGCCGACGCCGACGCGCTCCTGGCGCAGGCTGCCGCGAGGGGCGTGGCGGCGCTCGTGCTGGGGCGAACCGGCGGCGGGCGGCTGCGGATGAAGATCGACGGTGAGCCCGCCGTCGACGTTGCGCTCGCCGAGGCGGAGCAACGGTGGTCGAGCGGGCTGTCCCGGTACTTCGAGGCGCCTGCGGCATGAGGGATCACTCCGCCGCCGGGCAGGCTGACGACATGGACGACAAGTTCCACGACGAATGCGGCGTCTTCGGCATCCACGGCCACGAGGATGCGTCGTCGCTGACCTACCTCGGCCTGTACGCGCTGCAGCACCGGGGCCAGGAAAGCGCCGGCATCGCGGCGGCGTGCAACGGCGCGGTGAAGCTCTCGCGGGCCATGGGCTACGTCGGCGACGCCTTCAACGACCGGATGCTGGCCGCGCTGCCCGGCCCGTCGGCGATCGGCCACGTCCGCTACTCGACCTTCGGGGACAGCCGCATCGTCAACGCGCAGCCGATACTGATCGACTGCTCCCACGGGCAGATCGCGCTCTGCCACAACGGCAACCTGGTCAACGCCGGCGAACTCCGTCAACGGCTGGTGCGGGAAGGCTCGATCTTCCAGACCAACAGCGACACCGAGGTCGTGCTGCACCTCTACGCCCGCTCGAGCGCCGCGACGCCCGAGGACGCCATCGTCGAGTCGGTCTCGCAGGTCAGCGGGGCGTTCTCGCTCGTCCTGCTGACCCCGAGGAACCTGATCGCCGTGCGCGATCCGCACGGTTTCAGGCCGCTGGCTCTTGGCCGCCTCGGGGACGCCTACGTCGTCTGCTCGGAGACCTGTGCGATGGACCTGATCGGCGCCCGCTACGAGCGCGACG
>JAGWAH010000131.1:930-1912 GCA_021296515.1 Acidobacteriota bacterium
CCGGCCGCCCACTGCGTGTTCGAGCACGTCTACTTCGCGCGGCCCGACAGCGACGTCTTCGGCCAGAGCGTCAACGCGGTGCGCACGAACCTCGGACGCCTGCTCGCGCAGGAGTCGGCCGTCGACGCCGACGTCGTGGTCCCGATTCCCGACTCGGGTGTCGTCGCCGCCATCGGCTACGCCGAGAGCTCCGGTATCCCGCTCAAGATGGGGCTCATCCGCAACCACTTCGTCGGGCGCACGTTCATCCAGCCGCAGCAGTCGGTGCGCGAGCTCAAGGTGAAAGTAAAGCTGAATACCGTGCGGAGCGTGCTCGAAGGGAAGCGGGTGGTGCTGGTGGACGACTCGATCGTGCGCGGGACGACGAGCCAGAAGATCGTGTCGATGATCAAGGCGGCCGGCGCGCGCGAGGTGCATATGCGCATCAGTTGTCCGCCGACCGTGGCGCCGTGCTACTACGGCATCGATACGCCGCATCGCGACGAGTTGATCGCGGCCCGCCACAGCGTCGACGAGATCCGCGACTTCATGGGGGCCGACACGCTCGCCTACCTGAGCATCGAGGGGTTGCGCGAGGCGGTCGGCAAACGTCACGATCAGTACTGCAACGCGTGCTACACCCGGGCATATCCGATCGATCCCCCTACCGACACCGAGGCCTACCGGCAGATGGTGCTCAAGATCGCCGAGGTCGCGGAGATGGCGCCGAGCGAGCCGTGACCTGCAACCACGCGGCGCGGGTCGGGAGGGCGACGCCGGCGCGCCGGCGCGCCCGGCTGCGGTCCGCCGCGGCAGTCGTCCTGTCGTGGTGGCTGCTGTGCTGTGCGGGCGCCCGGCCGGGGCTTGCACAGGCGACTCCCGGGCTGGCGCAGACGATCACCGAGCTCGGTGACTTCGACTACGCGGTGCGCATGGAAGCGTCCCGCCGCATCCGTCGTCTCGACCCGGCCTTCGTCGCGCCGCTGCTTGTCGAGGCCGCCCA
>JAGWAH010000131.1:1942-6688 GCA_021296515.1 Acidobacteriota bacterium
TCGGGGCTGGGCGGCCCCCATGCGCGCGAGTTCTTTCGGCAGGCGCTCGACGCGCACAACGATCGCGTGCGGGCCGCCGCGTACGAAGTGGCGGAGCATGATCCGGACGCCGCGCTCGCGCCCGTGCTGCTGGCCGCCCTCGAAGCCGAGACCTCCGAGTTCGTGCGCCCGGCGCTGCTGCGCGCACTCGCCGCGCACGACGACGACCCCGCGGTGCGCGAGCAGCTCGTCCGCGACATAGACCGCGGGGAGGGACACTTTCGCGCGGCGGTTATCGAGGCGCTCGGCGAGCACGGCGCCGCCTATGCGGTCGAGCCGCTCATCCGGATCGCGTCCGGCGAGGGACCGCTGCGGGACGACGCGCTGCTGGCCCTGGGCCGCATCGGAGACGGTCGCGCACTGCCGGTGATGGCGGCCGCGCAGACGCAGGCGGCGGACACGCTGCAGCCGATCGTCTCGGCGTCGGCCTGTCTGCTCGGGATCGATTGCCGGAACCAGGTGCGCTACGTCGTCCAGGCCATGAAGTACGGCGCCGCGCGCGACGGCGGCGACCAGATACTGCTGCGCGCGGCGGCTACCGCGGCGGGCGCACTTGCGGCGGCCGGTCGCAGCGAGGTGCTGGACGCGCTGATCGTGGCGGGCGTCGGCGCCGATGATCCTGTCAGGGCCCCGCTTGCGCTTGCGGTGGGCTCGGTGGCTTTGCGCGATCCGGTGCGGATGCTGGAGACGCTCGCCGCCCGTGAGGATCCGGAAGAGGTCCTTCTCCTGTTGCGCGACGCGTTCGACATGCTCGACGAGGACCTGGCGGAGGAGCGTTTCTACGTGTCGATGCGCAGCGTTTTCCGGGACGAGAGGCGGATCCGGGGCGCCCGCGCGGCGGTCGAGGCAGTGATTCGGGTGCTGGAATTCTAGAGGCGAAGCGGGGGCGGCGACGCGGGTTCATGGATTACAAGACGTCGGGCGTCGACATCGACGCCGGCACGGAGGTGGTCGAGCGGGTCAAGCGGTTCGCCAGGAGCACGTTCACCGACGGAGTGCTGAGCGACATCGGTGCGTTCGGCGGGCTGTTCCGGCCCGAGCTGTCGGGTATGAACGAGCCGGTGCTGGTCGCAAGCGCGGACGGCGTCGGCACCAAGCTGGCCGTGGCGTCCGCCGCCGGCGTGCACACGACGGTCGGGGTGGACCTGGTCAACCACTGCGTCAACGACATTCTCGTGCAGGGCGCGCGGCCGGTGTTCTTCCTGGACTACCTGGCGACCGGCCGCCTGTCCCCCGACGTGTCCGCCTCCGTGATCGAGGGGATCGCCATCGGCTGCCGGCAGAACGGCTGCGCGCTCCTCGGCGGCGAAACGGCCGAGATGCCCGGCTTCTACGCCGACGGCCAGTACGACCTGGCGGGCTTTGTCGTCGGTCTGGTCGACCGCGCGCGGATCATCGACGGTCGTTCGATCGTGCCGGGCGACGTCCTCGTCGGCCTGCCGTCGAGCGGGCTGCACACGAACGGCTACTCGCTCGCGCGGCGCATCCTCTTCGACCGGCTCGGGCTGCGGGTCGACTCGGTTGTCGAAGCGCTCGGCTGCACCGTCGGCGAGGAGCTGCTGCGGACGCATCGCTCGTACCAGTCGGCGGTCCGCCCAGTGATCGAGACCGGCTGCGTGAAGGGGATCGCCCACATCACCGGCGGCGGACTGACCGACAACGTGCCGCGCATCCTGCCCGAAGGCTGCGCCGCGATCATCGATCCGGAGCGCTGGGAGGCTCCGCCGATCTTCGATTTCCTGCGTGAGCGCGGCGAGGTGCCGGAGGCGGACATGTACCGCACCTTCAACATGGGGATCGGCCTCGTCGTGGTCTGTGGGCGAGACGACGCTCACCGCGTCGTCACCAAGCTCATCACGTGCGGCGAGATCGGCGCGGGGCTCATCGGGACAGTCGGCGAAGCGGGTGACGGGAAGCACCTGGTCCAGTACTCCCGGGTCGAGCTGCCCGGAGACGTTGGAGCGGCGTGCGGTCCATGAGCGGGCAGGGCTCCGAACCCACGGGCGGGCGGGGAAACCGCAGGCTCGGCGTGCTCATCTCGGGCCGCGGCAGCAACCTGCAGGCAATCATCGACGCGATCGCCGAACGGCGGCTCGATGCGGAGATAGCGGTGGTCATCTCGAACCGGCGGGATGCAGCGGGCCTCGACCGGGCGCGTCGGGCCGGCATCGGCACGGCCGTCTTCAGTCACGCGAGCTACGAGTCGCGGGAAGCGTTCGACGCCGCCGTTGCGGTCGAGCTCAAGCGGCGCGGCGTCCGTCTCGTCTGCCTGGCGGGGTTCATGCGGCTGCTCGGCGACAGCTTCGTCGCCGCGTTTCCGAACGCCATTCTCAACATCCATCCCTCCCTGCTGCCCGCCTTCGTCGGGCTCGACGCCCAGCGCCAGGCGTGGGAGCACGGGGTGAGGGTGACCGGCGCGACCGTCCATATCGTGACGCCGGAGCTCGACGACGGTCCCATCGTCCGGCAGGCGGCGGTGCCGGTGTTGCCTGCCGACACGCCCGAGTCGCTCGCCGCCCGCATACTGGTCGAGGAGCACCGCATCTATCCCGAGGCCATCCAGGCGGTTCTGGACGGCGGCTGGCGGATAGACGGCCGCCGCTTCGTCGAGGCCTCCTGACGTCCGGCCCGGGGATTGCCCGGCGGCTGGCGGAACCCAGGCTGCGGCGCGTTCTCGGTACAATGATCCCGATGACGCTTCAGGAGCAGTTCGACTACCTCGCCAAGGGCTGCGTCGACGTCGTTCGCGAGCCCGAGCTGCGAGCCAGGCTGGAGCGCTCGGCCGCGTCCGGCGAGCCCCTCACCGTGAAGGTGGGATTCGACCCGACCGCGCCCGACCTGCATCTGGGCCACACCGTGCTGCTCCGCAAGATGAAGCACTTTCAGGATCTGGGCCACCGGGTGATTTTTCTCATCGGCGACTTCACCGGGCTCATCGGCGACCCGACCGGCCGGTCGAAGACGCGCCCGCCGCTGACCCGGGAGCAGATCGAGGAGAACGCCGAGACCTACAAGAGGCAGGTGTTCAAGCTGCTCGATCCGGACAAGACCGTGGTCGACTTCAACAGCGCCTGGCTGCGCGATCTCGGTGCCGAGGGCTGGATCCGCCTGGCCGCCCGGTACAACGTGGCGCAGATGCTGGAGCGCCGCGACTTCCGGCAGCGCTACGACGGCGGTCGTCCGATCGCGATCCACGAGTTTCTGTACCCTCTGGCGCAAGCCTACGACTCGGTTCACCTGCGGGCCGATGTCGAGCTGGGCGGCACCGACCAGCTCTTCAACCTCAACGTCGGGCGCGACATCATGCCCGCGTGGGGTGTCGAGCCGCAGGTCGTGATGACCACTCCGCTACTCGTCGGACTCGACGGGACCGAGAAGATGTCGAAGTCCGCTTCCAACTACGTCGGGATCACCGAGCCGCCTGCCGAGATGTTCGGCAAGCTCATGTCGATCTCGGACACGCTGATGTGGAGCTACCACGAGCTGCTGACCGACCTGCCGCTCACGGAGATCGAAGCGTTGAAGGCCCGCACCGCCGCGGGCGAGCTGCACCCGAAGCGCGTCAAGGTCGACCTCGCCGCCCGAATCGTCACGGACTTCCATTCGTCGGCTGATGCCAGAGACGCGGCCGAGGCGTTCGAGCGCCGCTTCGCCCGGCGCGAAGTGCCCACGGATGTCGATGACTTGTCGGTGGCCATCTCCGGGGGTGGGCGGCGCCTTTCCGCGATCATGGTCGACGCGGGTCTTGCGAAGTCCGGAGCGGCGGCCACCCGGCTGATTGCCCAGGGCGGCGTCCGCATCGACGGCGCCAGGGTCAAGGACCGGTTTCACACGGTTCCCGTGGACCGTCCGAAGTTCATTCTGCAGGTCGGCCGGCGGGCCCTGCGGATCCGGCCGCAACCGGGCGGCCCCGCGGCTGCCGCACCCGATATCCCGACGTGATTCCGGGAGGGCGACCGGCCCCTGCTCCGACCGATGGTTCGGAACCCCACGCCGCTCCCGTCCGTTGGGGCTTCGGCAAGAAATCGCGGGGCCAGTGTTGACACCCACCGTCGCGATCTGTAGGATCACTGGTCTGTCCGCTTGAGAGCGCTTGGCGCTCGACGGGCGGGCGCCCGCGGTCGGGAAGACCCTGAGCGTGCGCGGGTTCTTTGAAAACTGGATAGGACGTTGACGTGGAAACACGTCGAGTATCAGCCTCGACGCCAAATTCGAGACAACGCACGAGCCATATGGCTTTCGTGTTGAATCACAGGGCGCCCGGCGGCCGTTTTCGGTTCCGGGCTCCGACGTTTTCAACTTGAGAGTTTGATCCTGGCTCAGAATCAACGCTGGCGGCGTGCCTCATACATGCAAGTCGAACGCGAAAGCGACGGGTGAGTAACGCGTGGGTGACCTACCTTCGAGTGGGGGACAACCTTCCGAAAGGGAGGCTAATACCGCATGACATCCCGCCCTTGGACGGGCGGTGATCAAAGCCGGGGATCTTCGGACCTGGCGCTTGTTGACGGACCCGCGTCCGATTAGCTTGTTGGTAGGGTAGCGGCCTACCAAGGCGACGATCGGTAGCCGGCCTGAGAGGGCGGACGGCCACACTGGGACTGAGATACGGCCCAGACTTCTACGGGAGGCAGCAGTAGGGAATTGTTCGCAATGGGCGAAAGCCTGACGACGCAACGCCGCGTGGAGGACGAAGACCTTCGGGTT
>JAGWAH010000018.1 GCA_021296515.1 Acidobacteriota bacterium
CGGCGTGCCTGCCGGGAATCGAGCACGTCGACGTGCCGATCACCGCCGCCGAGCCCGCGCTCTTCGATCTCGAGCAGGCCCTGCAAACCCTGCTCGGGCAGCTCGGCACGGCGTCGCTGGACGGCTTCGGCCTGCTTCCGGACCGGCACCCCGCGGCCATACGGGCTGCGGGAGGGCTCGTGCGCCACCTGCGCGATACACAGAGGACTGAGCTCGAACATCTCAGAACGCTGGAGTTCCGGACGCGGGCCGATCATCTCGTCGTCGACGCCGCGACCTTCGAGCACCTCGAGGTCCTCGCCGGCGCCGAAGGACATCGGGCCGGTTCGCTCCTTGCGGAGATCGATCTGACGAACACCCCGATGGGTGGCCGCATGCTGCGCGCGTGGCTACAGCGGCCGCTCGCGGCGCGCGAGCCGATCATCGACCGCCTGGACGCGGTCGACGAACTGTCGCGGGAGGTCGCCGCCCGCGGGCGTCTGCGGGGGGATCTGGCCCGCGTCCAGGATCTGGAGCGTCTCATCGCCCGCGTGGCGCTCGGTACGGCGGGACCGCGCGATCTGGCGGCGCTCGGCCGATCCGTCGGCATCCTTCCGGCGGCCCGCGCCCGCGCGGCCGAACTGCAGGCGCCGCTCATCGGCATGCTGCTGAACGAGCTCGACGAGCTGCGCGACGTCCACGACCGGATCACGGCGACGCTGGGCGACGATCCGCCGGCGCTCGCACGGGACGGCGGGTTCATTCGGGACGGCGTGGACGGAGATCTCGACGAGTTGCGCGCCATCAGCCGCGACGCCCGGCAGGCAATCGCGGCGATGGAGGCGGCCGAGCGGGAGCGGACCGGCATCGGATCCCTGAAGATCCGGTTCAACCGGGTCTTCGGCTACTACATCGAAGTGTCGGCGGCGAATCTCCACGCCGTCCCCGACGACTATCACCGCAAGCAGACCATCGCGAACGGCGAGCGCTATATCACCCCGGCGCTCAAGGAATACGAGGAGAAGGCGCTCGGGGCGGACGATCGGATCCTCGAGCGGGAACAGGAGATCTTCGACGAACTGCGGCGTGCGACTCTCGCCGAGGCGGGTCGCATCCAGCGGTCCGCGCGGGCGATCGCCACTCTCGACGTCCTCGCTGCGCTGGCCGAGGTGGCCGCGCGGCGCGACTACGTCAAGCCGCGGGTGCGGGAGGACGGAGAGCTGGCGATCGCCGACGCGCGGCATCCGGTGGTCGAGACGCGGACCGATTCGTTCGTGCCGAACGATGTCCGGCTCAACGAGACGGACCACCAGGTCGTCGTGCTGACCGGGCCCAACATGGGAGGCAAGTCGACGTACCTGCGGCAGACCGCCCTCATCGTCCTGATGGCGCAGGCCGGGTCCTTCGTGCCCGCACGCGAAGCCGCGCTGCCGATCATCGACCGGATCTTCGCCCGCATCGGCGCAGCCGACAATCTGGCCCGCGGGCACTCGACGTTCATGGTCGAGATGCAGGAAACCGCGAAAATCATGCACCAGGCCACCTCGCGCAGCCTCGTCCTGCTCGACGAGATCGGCCGCGGGACGGCAACCTTCGACGGGTTGAGCATCGCCTGGGCGGTTGCGGAGCATCTCGCCACCAGTCCGCGGGCGCGTCCCCGGACGCTCTTCGCGACCCACTACCACGAGCTCACCGACCTGGCCGATCTACACGACGGCGTGGTGAACTACCACGTCGCCGCGCGGGAGTGGCAGGACGACATCGTCTTTCTGCGCAAGGTGGAGCCGGGAAGGTCGGATCGCAGCTATGGCATCCAGGTCGCGCGGCTGGCCGGTCTGCCGCCGGCGACCGTCGCGCGGGCACGCACCATTCTGGCGGGGCTCGAGCGGGACGAGCTGTCGCGCGGCGGGCGGCCCTCCTTCAGCGGAGCAGCGGGCGAGACCGCGGGTCAGCTCGGGCTCTTCCAGCAGGAACCGCCGTCGTCGGTCCACCGCGCCGTCGCCGAACGGATCGCGGAGATCGACGTCGATCGTCTGACTCCGCTCGAAGCGCTGGTGCTTCTCGGCGAGTTGAAGGCGACGCTGGCAGACTGAACCGTCCGGACTTCGCAGCAGACCATTGTCCAAGCCCTCCACTTCGTCCGACAAGTCGCGCTTTCTCGACGTGCCGATAGAGCCCTTCGAGATCGCGCCGGATGCCCCGGCCGACGAGCTGCTCCGGCGGATGGAGCGGATCTCGTTCCAGGGACGCAACCTCGCCACCGCTCATCGGATCTGGCAGCGCATGCTGGCCGACGACGAGATCGTGATCTTCCTCGGGGTGGCCGGCGCGCTGACCGCCGGCGGTCTGCGCCTCGCCATCGCCCGGCTCATCCGCGACCGCGCCGTCGACTGCGTCGTGTCCACCGGTGCCAACCTGTACCACGACCTGCACGAGACCCGCGGCCGGAGACACTTCGTCGGCTCGCACCGGGCGGACGACCGCGCGCTGCAGGCGGCGCGCATCGACCGCGTGTACGACACCTACGTGGACGAGGACGAGTTCGTCGACAACGACAACTGGATCGCCGCCTTCAGCGCCGAACTCGAGGCCCGGCCGTACACCACGCGGGAGTACCTGCATCAACTGGGGCGGCGCTTGTGGAGCGAGACGGGCGGCGACGGCATCCTCACGGCGGCCTATCGTGCGGCGGTCCCTCTGTTCTGCCCCGCGATCGCGGATTCGTCCATCGGCATGGGACTCGCCCAGGCCCGGCACGCCGATCCCCGGCACGGACACATCGATGTGGTCGGCGACGTCATCGAATCGACGAACCTGGTCATCCGGCGCCCGCGGACCGCATCGATCGTCCTGGGCGGCGGAACCCCGAAGAACTTCATCAACCAGGCGAGCGTGCAGGCCGACTTCTGCCGTCCCGGAGCCGGCGGACACCGTTACGCGCTGCAGATCATCACCGACGCCCCGCACTTCGGCGGCGCATCCGGATCGACCCTGGACGAGGCGCAGAGCTGGGGCAAGCTGGCCGTGGACGCCGATCAGGTCACCGTGCACGCCGACGCGACCCTCGCCTTCCCGCTGCTGACCAGCGCCCTGGCGGCGTCGGGCCGCGAGCTGCTCGCCGCCCGCCGCCCCGCCGCGTTCGCGCTCGGCGGCCGCGCGCTGGTCATCGACGGAGCGCCGGTTCCGGTCGAGGGTTTCGACGGCCTCGGCGATCGGTCGCAATAGCGCCCCGAAACGCCTCGCAGGCTCGGCGCTTCGGCCCATCCCCCCACTCCATGACCTTTGCGCCTCAGCACTTCGCTTCGCTGCGTTCTGCGGCGCAAGCTCCCAGCCGGCCGTGCGGGTCACCGAAGAGGCGCGCGGTTCCCGGCCGGGGACGCATGGCGCCCGCGCGGCTGCTGCTGCGTGACGCAGTGCACGGCGCCGAGGCCGAGGATGAGATCGCCGGCGTGGATGCCCACCACCTCGCGCGCCGGAAACAGGTCGGCCAGTATCCCCAGGGCCACCCGATCGGAGGGATCGTTGAAGGTCGGCACGAGCACGACGTCGTTGCCGATGTAGAAGTTCAGGTAGCTCGCCGGCAGGCGCTCGCCGTCGAAGTAGAGCGGCCGCGGCATCGGGATAGTCACGACGTGCAGCGGGCGACCGCGCAGGTCGCGCATCTCCCGCAGGCGCGCCAGGTTGTCGGCGAGAGGCGCGTGGTTCTCGTCGCGCGTATCGGGCTCGACGGCGGCAACGACGGTGTCGGGCCGCACGAAGCGTGCGACGTCGTCGACGTGGCCGTGCGTATCGTCGCCCGCGATACCGCCGCCGAGCCACAGGACGCGCTCGACTCCCAGCGCCTGCTGCAGGACGCGCTCGATCGCCTCTCGGGGCAGGTCCGGATTGCGCGCCTGCTCGCGCCCCAGTAGGCACTGTTCGGTCGTCAGCAGCAGGCCCTGCCCGTTCACGTCGATGCTGCCTCCTTCGAGAACCACGGGCCGCGGTCCGTAGCTCGTGACCGCGGCGATCTCGAAGCGGCGCATGCCGAGGTGTCCGGCAATGGTCCGCGGCAGCGCGTCGTCACGCCGCCAGGCGCGGTAGCGCGCCCAGCCGTTGAATCGCCAGTCGGTCGCCGCGACCTCGGACCGGGCAGCCGATCCGCCCACGACGAAGACCGGTCCGCAGTCGCGAATCCAGGAGCGATTCGTCGGGATGATGTGTGCGTCTATCCGGTTCAGGTGCACGCCGGTCCGACGCAGGCGGCGCTCCGCCCGCCGCCGCACGGCCTCGTCCCGGTAGACGATCGCGACGCGCTCTCCGCGGATGAGGTTGCGCGCGATGTCGGCATAGCACCACTCGACCGCCGTGGTCTTGACCTCCCAATCGGCGCGGGCATGAGGCCAGACGAGCCAGGTCGCGTGGTGAGGCTCCCACTCCGCGGGCATCCGGAAGCCGGCGTCGCGCGGCGGCGGCGCCGCACCCCGGCGGGACGGCGCGCGCCGCAGGCCGCTCATCGCGCCCGCTGGACCTCGCGCGGCGGGTCGTCCAGATAGCGCCGCGTGATCGGTGCGTAGGTATCGATGCGGCGATCCCGGAGAAACGGCCACGCCCGCCGTTGTTCCTCCAGGGCGCGCCGGCTGCATCGCGCGACCACCACGCCGGCAGTGTCTCCGTCCGCCCGGGCGATTACCCGCCCCCCGGGGTCGCAGACGAACGAGCCGCCCCAGAATCGCAGCGCACCCGCTTCGGTCGTCTCCGTGCCTACACGGTTCACGGCTGCCACGTAGACCCCGTTCGCGATGGCGTGTCCCCGCTGCACCGTCATCCAGGCATCGCGTTCGGCGAGCCCGTCGTCACCCGGCTCGCCGGTGCCGATCCAACCGATTGCCGTCGGATAGAAGATTACCTCGGCGCCCTGCAGAGCGGTCAGGCGAGCCGCCTCCGGGTACCATTGATCCCAGCAGATCAGCACGCCGATACGTGCGTGCCGGGTCTCGAAGACGCGGTAGCCGAGGTCGCCCGGCGTGAAGTAGAACTTCTCGAGGAACTGCGGATCGTCGGGCACGTGCACCTTGCGGTACACGCCGAGCAGCTCTCCCGAAGCGTCGATCACGACCGCGGAATTGTGGTACAGGCCGGCGGCGCGACGCTCGAAGAGCGGCACTATCAGCACGACGCCGAGCGCCCGCGCGAGCCTCGCGTAGCGCGTGGTGAGGGTTCCGGGAATCTCCTCGGCCAGATCGAAGCAGGCGGCGTCCTCGCGCTGGCAGAAGTACGGCGTCGCGAACAACTCCTGCAGGCAGACGATCTGCGCGCCCCGCCCTGCCGCGTCGCGGATGCCGGCCTCGGCCGCCTCGTGGTTGCGGGCGGCCAGCGGGCGGCAGGCCATCTGTACGAGACCGATGGTGAACTCGCCGGCCGGGGATGCCGGCGCCCTGGTCATGTCTCGTGCCACCGCGACCCGGACCGACCTATCGCCCGGAGTTCAGCGTGTCGAGCTCGCGCTCGGCATCGAAACGGTAGCCGGAGGCCGGAAACTCGTCGACGAGACGCTGGAACGCCTGCATCGCCTCGGCCGGCCTGGCGGCTAGGCGATACGACTGGCCGAGCCGCATCAGCACTGCATCGAAGGGGAACTCGGCGTCCGCGAGCCGGGATTCCGCTTCGAGCAGGTCAATCGCCTCCTCGTACTCCCCGGCCTGCAGATGCGCTTCGGCGCGTCCGAGACGGGCCATGCGCGCATAGATGCCGTCGCTGGCGACCTCGATCAGGCGTTGGTACTGCGCTGCGGCTTCCGTGGTGCGGCCCAGGGCTCCGAGCGCGACCGCCGCCTGATAGCGGGCCACGATGCCCTGCTGCAGGCTCGGATACGCATCGGCCGCCGCGAGCAGCCGGGGCACCGCGGTCTCGAGCTTGGCGGCCTCCGACGGGTACGCGTCCGGTCCGGCGGCCGCCTGTCCGTCCGCAGGAACGACCGGGGCATCCACCACCGCCATCGCGGACGCCAGCAACTCGCTGGCGCGCGAGGTGCGCCACTGCTGCCAACCGAATACCGACGCACCGGCAACCAGCACGCCGACGACGCCTACGGCGCCGACGGCCCACCGGCCTCTCCGCATGGACTCCAGCAGGGGCTGCAGCCCGGCGGCCAGTGGGTCGGCCTTGAGATGGTGTCTCTCAGCTCTCTTCATGGTGTCATCATCAAGGGATCCCTTAATTCTAACAAAAGAGCACGCCCACTGGCGGCCCCGCGGGGCCTGGCGCTGCAACCAATGTGGTAGAGTAGCGCGCGGCGCCGGGTCGGGAAGCGCATCAGTCCCAGCGGTTGCGCTGAATTTTCCCGATGCGCCGAGGCGGGCGCCTCGCCCCGGACTACCTGTTGACGTGATGAGTCACGACTCGCAAGAGCCTTCGAGACGCCAGTTCTTGCGTGCCGCGGGGTTCGCGCTTGCCGGCAACGCGGTACGGGCGCCTGCCCTGCTTCGCGGGCAGGAAGGTCCGCCGCTGCTCCCGCCGTACGTCACCGACATCGACGGCAGCGGCGCGATCGACGCCTCCGACCGGGAGATCGTCAGCACCGCCCTGTACGCGCAACGGGGATTCGGTCTCACGCCGCGGCCGGGATTCGACTACCGGGCCGACGTGTTCGGACGCGCAGTCGTCGAGCCGCTGGTCGTCGATGCGGTCACGCATTCCATCCAACGCTACGGCGAATCGACCATGCCGACGCCCCGCCGGCCGATCACCGTCGCCTGGCACTATGGCTGGTACAACACCCTGGACCGCCCTCCCGGCTCCCACTCCCAGACCGTCCGTTTCAAGGGAGGCGACTATCTGTCGTCCGATCCGGAGGTCGAAACGACCTTCCATGATCTGAAGAACGAGTTCGGCGTCACGGTGGACGCCTTGAGCTGGATCCCGCGGCGCTTGACGACCGGCAACAATCGCAACTACTTCCGTGGATTCCTGCAGGCGCCGAACGTCGCCACCCGTCACGTCTGCCTGCTCTACGAGGACACTCTGGCGCTGCCGGCCACCGGCGGGCGAATCGGCTTTCTTGCGCCGACCGTGCAGTCCGCCTTCCGCGACGACTTCGTCGCGATGGCCCGCTTCCTGAGAGACGTGCGCCGCGTCAGTCCCGTCCGTATCTTCGCTCTGGACGGACGTCCGGTGGTCTTCATCTTCGGCACGCACACCTGGGGACGGTTGCCGCTCAGCACGCGGGAAGCGTCCGCGATGCAGACGACGATCGCGAGCGCAAGACAGGACTTCGCCGACGTCTACGGGGAGTTCCCGTACCTCGTCGGCGAGGAGATGCAACTGTCCTCGACCGGGCAGTTCTCGGCCGACCGTCGCACGCGCAGCCGCTTCTTCGACGCCATCTACATCTATCACCACGCCGCCAACATCAAGCAGGGCAGCGAGCAGCGGCTGCGGATGTCGCCCTTGTACATCCAGAACCAGATCACCACCCTCCGCACCACGTATGCCGCCGCGACAGAAATCCGCAACCTCTTCACGGGGCGCCGCCTCCTGGTCATCCCCAATCTGGCTCCCGGCTTCGCCAAATCGGGCCATCCGACCCTGGAAATCGGGCGCGGCGAGTACGCCAATTTCATGAAGCTCCTGAAGGGCATGCACATGGAGGAGCACATCCTGCGGTACTGGTCCGGCGAGCTCGGGCAGGCCGTGCTGCCGGCGCCGGTCTATGTCGTCGGTTCCTGGAACGAGGAGTTCGAAGGGCACTGCGTATGGCCCTTCGATTTCAACCTCTCGGTACCGGCCGAATCGGTCGAGCAGCACGGCTTCGACATCTCTATGGCGCTCAAGGAGGTCTTCGGCTGGAACCACTACGCGTTTCGCGACATAGCCCCCGCCGCGCCGCCGGCCGAACCGGTCTTCTGACGCCACGGCGTTCCAATGCGCACGCAAGTCCTGGCGACGATCATCGTCGGCGTCACCGAGTGGCTGGCAGAGCGGTCCATCCGTGTCCGCCGACTGCTGACGGTAGTCTATGACCGGCTCTACGCCACGGAGTGGATGAACCGGCCGCCGGCCGCCCATTCGCGGTTCACGCCCGAGCAGATCGTCGCCCGGACCGACATCTTCAACGCCGCCGCCGATCGCTACTTCGCCGAGCAGACGGATCAACCGTTCCTGCTGGGCAAGCCGTATACCGATATCGACAACTTCGCGCGACGCTTCTTCGACATCGGCGTCGTCGCGCATTGGCTCCGCCTCGCGCCCGGCGACGTCGTGATGGAGCTCGGCGCCGGGACCTGCTGGCTGCTGCATTTTCTGAATCGGTACGGCTGCCCCACCATCGCCGTCGACGTGTCCCCCGCGGCGCTGGAGATGGGTCGCCAACTGTTCGAGCGCGACCCGCAGACCAACTGGGATCTCGATCCGCAGTTCCTCCCCTATGACGGGCACCGGATCCCGTTGTCCGATGGGCACGTCGACAAGATCCTCCTGTACGATGCCTTTCATCACGTCCCCAATCAGGATGAGGTCCTGCGAGAGATGGCGCGCGTCCTCAAGGACGGCGGGGTCGTCGCGATGTGCGAGCCGGCCCCGGGACACAGCCACACCCAGGCGAGCCTGGACGAAATGGACGCCTGGGACGTGCTGGAGAACGACATCGACGTGGAGGCGCTGGAGCAGCGTGCGCTCGCCTGCGGATTCAGCAGGATGACCGTGGTCCCCATCGGTCTGCCGCTCTCGGTGGAAGTGCCGGCGGGGAGTCTGCGCGACTTTCTCCTGGGCCGCGAGCTGGGTCACTACTGGAGGTTGTGGACAACAGCGATGCGCGTGGTGACCTACATCGTGGTCTACAAGGGCGAGTACCACGCCACGACCCGCAACCCCGACAACCTGCAGGCCCGCATCGAGCCCGCCGTCGACCGCGGACGGGTGACCGCCGGCGCCCCCATCCAGCTTCATGTCCGCGTGACCAACACCGGCGATACCCGCTGGCTGTGCGGCACGCCGGATCGGCGCGGCACGACCCAGCTTGCCGCGAATCTTCACCGCATCGACCCGGACACCTGCATCGACCCGAAGTGGTCGCGGACCTTGCTGCCGCGCGACGTCCCCCCCGGCGACCACGTGACACTGCACGTCGTGCTGCCGACCATCGAGACGCCGGGCGAATACCGGATCGAGTTCGACGTCATTGCCGAGCATGTCTGTGCGTTCGCCGAACGCGGCTCTCCGACCACTGACCTGCCCATGACCATCATCTGAGGTGGGATCCGCTGGGAGTGGCGCGCGTGCCCGGACTCGAACCGGGGGCCTGCCGCTTAGGAGGCGGCCGCTCTAATCCAACTGAGCTACACGCGCATGGAGGTCGCGGGCGCTGGGCCGAAGGCCAGCGTCCCGTCCAGCTTACACCGTCGCCCGGTCAGGACGCTCTCTCGCCCTCCGACGCCCGTTCGCGGAGCGCCGCCAGTCCGTTGCCGATACGGACGTACTCTTCGTAGCGCTCCTGGTAGGCCTGCAGCTTCTCGTCGTCGAGCGCGGACAGCCGCGCCCGTACTCCAGCCGGCGTATCCCCCGCCGCCCGCAGATCGGTCTCGAGCGCGTTCGCCCGTTGCTTGAAGTCGGCGTCGTGCCGGCGCTCCCACGCCAGCCATTCCGCCGTCCAGCGCGCGTGCGCGTCGTCCACTACCGCGTGTGGAAACGGGAACGCCTCGCCGGTTCGTCGCTCGATGGCGCCGACCGCGTCCGGGAACAGCCGCCGGGCGGTGTCGGCGGCGCCGCGCCACGCCAGCAGGTCGCGCGGCTCGCTGCGCGCAGCGGCCGGGGACAGGCTCGTGATCAGGATGGCGACCAGGCGTTCGCGATGCTGCCGCGCAAGATCCCGGCGGGCGCGCTCCGCGACGAAGAGCACGACACAGATCAGTGCAAAGATGAGAGCCTCGGTCATGCCGTCCCCCACGAGGCCGCGCCCGGCGGGGAGCTAGTAATGCAGCGCCGCGAAGATGTCGTGGCCGGCCAGCCGGTCGCGGCCGCGCAGGGCGTCGAGCTCGACGAGAAACGCAAGCGCGTGCACCTCGGCGCCGCGTCCGGCGACGAGGTCGGCTGCCGCGCGCGCCGTGCCGCCGGTCGCCAGTAGATCGTCCACGATCAGTACGCGCTGGCCGCCGTCCAGCGCGTCCTCGTGAAGCTCCAGGGTGTCGGTGCCGTACTCGAGAGCGTACTCGACACGGACCGTACGGGCCGGCAGCTTCCCCGGCTTGCGCGCCGGCACGAACCCCGCGCCGAGACGGTCCGCCACCGCCGCGCCGAAGATGAAGCCCCGGCTCTCGATCCCCACCACCTTGTCGATTGCGGCCTCCTGAAACGGCTCGACGAGGCACGCGATGGCCCGGCGCAGTCCACCGGGGTCGCCGAGAAGCGTCGTGATGTCCTTGAACAGGATGCCCGGCTTCGGAAAGTCCGGCACCTCGCGGATCAGGCTCTTCAGCTCTTGCATCTCTCGGGTCGCGGCTCCGTCAGGTGCGAACCACGAATCCTCCGGTCGCGTCCAGCGGCGCGACGTCTTCGACAGTGATGCCGAGCACTCTCGACAGCCGGGGGCCCCGGTGCAGGGCGCGCTCGAACCGATCCATCGCCTCGCGGTCGCCCTCGCCGACCGCCTCCACCCGGCCGTCGGCGAGGTTGCGCACGAAGCCGCGCACGCCTTCCCGCCGAGCCGCCCCGGCTGCGAACGCGCGGAATCCGACGCGCTGTACGCGACCGCTCACGAGCAGACGTCTGGTCACCGTCATCGTCGGGATCGCCCGCCGGGCGCCGTGATTATAGCCGACCGGCGCGCTTCGCCGCGGTCGGGAATCCGGTCGCTCGGGCCGGCGCATATGCTAACCTGCCGTGGTATGGAGGTTCCCATGAGATCCGTAGTCTGTCTGTTGGCTGCCATGTTGCTGGCCGCCCCCGCCGGTGCGCAGTTCGCCGAGGTCGGTTCGCTCGACTTCCCGACGTCCGCGCGTTCCGAAGAAGCGCAACGCCATTTCCTGCGCGGAGTGGCCGTTCTCCACAGCTTCGGCTGGAAGCAGGCCATCGAGCAGTTCCAGGCGGCGCAGGCCATCGAGCCGGACTTCGCGATGGCCTACTGGGGCGAAACGCTGAGTTACAACCACCCGCTCTTCGGCGGCGGTCCCAACCTCGACGAGGAGAGTCCCCGGGCGGTGCTCGCACGCCTGGGTCCGACCCGGGCGGCACGGGCCGCCAAGGCGCCGACCGACCGGGAGAAGGGCTTCCTCGAAGCGGTCGAGGTGCTGTGGAGCGATGAGGGCGCCTACGACGAGAGGCGCGTCGGTTACATGGAGGCGATGGGCCGGCTCTACGACCGCTATCCCGACGACCACGAGGTGGCCACCTTCTACTCGCTGTCGATGCTGGCCGGTTCACGGGCGCTTGGCGATCAGTCCTTGCGGCTCGAGGTCCGGGCGGGCAACATCGCGATGAAGGTCTTCCACGCCAATGCGGATCATCCGGGAGCACCGCACTACACGATTCACGCCTTCGACGACCCGATCCATGCGCCCCTGGCGCTCGACGCCGCACGCCGCTACGCCGAGATCGCGCCGGCCGTCTCGCACGCGCGCCACATGCCCACCCACATCTTCATCCAGCACGGCATGTGGGATCTCGTTTCGAACCACAACCAGTCGGCGCACGACGCGGCCCGCGCCCTGTGGGAGCCGGGCGACAGCGTCGGCGACGCCGTCCACTCCCTCGACTGGGGCCAGTACGGCGACCTGCAGCGCGGCGACTACGACAAGGCGCAGGTCTGGATCGAGCGCCTGGAGCAGCTCATCGACGAGAGCGACGGGCAGGCCCGCGCGGTCAGCACCCTGCCCCTGGTGAACGCCCGGTACGTGGTCGAGACCGAGCAGTGGCGCACCGAGCCGATTACCGACGACTCGTCCATGCACGAGTTGCTGGCCACCGGACTCAGCGCCGTGCGCAAAGGTGATCTGACGCTGGCGCGCGAGGCCGAGGCGGCGCTCGCGGCGCGGGCCGCGGACGGCGGGGCGCAGGACCGGATCGCCCACAAGGAGGTCGCGGCGTCGATTCGGGCGGCGGAAGGCGACCAGGACGGGGCGACGGCGCTGATGGACGAGGCGATTGCCATCGTCGAAACGCTGCGACTGCCCAACGGCGCAGCCAGCCCGGTCAAGCCCCCCTACGAGCTGTACGGAGAGATCCTGCTCCAGCTCGGCCGCCCCGCTGAAGCGCTGGCGAAGTTCGATACGTCGCTGCTGCGGATGCCGAATCGCATGCGCTCCGTGCTCGGAGCCGCGCGCTCGGCCGCCGCGAGTGGAGACCGGGTCACCGCCCGGGAGCGCTACGGCACGCTTGTCGATTTCTGGGTGGGTGCGGCCGACGAGCCGGGCTACGCCGAGGCGCGCCAGTTCCTGGCGGCGACGAACGAGAACTGATGCAATCGCCGTGGCCGACCGTTGCCGGTCCCGCGCACCCGCTGCGCATGGCCGGCAACGGGCCGCGGCGCATCCCATCGCCGTTCGCGAAGCGGCGGCGTGAGTTTGTCGCTACGGATCAGCGCGAAAACCGGGAAGGAAGGTGGTCGGGGCGAGAGGATTTGAACCTCCGACCCCTCGGTCCCGAACCGAGTGCTCTACCAGGCTGAGCCACGCCCCACTGGCGGTCAGCGCGCGGCGATGCCGTACGGCCGGGCCCAGTCCAGGCCCGCCAGCGTGTCGCCGGCCGGACGGTACTCGCAACCCACCCATCCTTCGAACCCGAGATCGTCGATGACGTCGAACAGGTAGGGGAAGTTGATCTCCTGCGTACCGTTCGGCTCGTGGCGTCCGGGGACGCCGCCGATCTGGAAGTGGCTGATGATGTCGATGTTCGCCCGGACGGTCTCCGCGAGGCGCCCCTCCATGATCTGCATGTGGTAGAAGTCATACTGCAGGAAGACGTTGTCGGCGCCAACGCGCTCGATGATCCGCCGCGCCTGGGCCGAACCGGTCAGGAAGTAGCCGGGGTTGTCCTGCGTGTTGAGAGGTTCGAGCAGCAGTCGGATCCCGAGCGGCCGCGCATGCGCCGACGCCCAGCGGAGGTTCGACACGAAGGTCTCCTCCGCTCGCGAATCTTCGGTGACGCCGGCCAGACAGTGAATCTGACCACAACCGGCGGCGGCCGCGTACTCGATCGCCCGCGTCAACCCGTCGCGGTACTCCTGCTCGCGGCCCGGGACGGCGCCGGCCGCGGACGGAACGTTCATGAGCGCGGCGTCGAGCCCGTGGCTGCGAACGGACCCGGCGATGTCCCGCGGCGACTCTCCGTACGGCGCCTGGATCTCGACGCCGTCGAACCCCGCGCCGGCGGCCTGCTCGAAGCGGTCGAGCAGCTCCCACTCGTTGAACATCATCGTGACGCTGGCGGCAAACCTCGGCATGCTGCTCCTCTCGCGGCGCGCCCATCCTATCATCCACCCTCGGGCCGGTCGATGCGCCCGCAGCGCCCCGGCTATGATTCTCCGCCATGCCCTGGAACGTCTGCCCCTTCGACGCCGTGCTGCTGATCAGCTTCGGCGGACCGCTGCGCCGCGCCGACATCCGGCCGTTCCTGCAGAACGTGCTCCGGGGACGACGGGTGCCGCCGGCCCGCGTCGAGGCGGTGGCGCAACACTACGAGTTGTTCGACGGCGTGTCGCCGCTCACCGCGATCACCCGGCGGCAGGCGGAGGGGTTGCGCGCACGTCTCGCCGCGATCGGCCCGAGGCTGCCGGTTTTCGTCGGCATGCGCAACTGGCACCCGTTTCTCGACGACACCCTGGAGGAGATGGCGGCGGCGGGGATCGAACGGGCGCTCGGCATCGTCCTGGCTGCGCACCACAGCTACTCGAGCTGCGGGCAGTACCGCCAGAACGTCGCGCAGGCCCGGCAGGAGCTGCGGGCGCGTGCCGCGGCCGACGTCGAGGTGCTGTTCGCGCCCGGCTGGCACACGCACGGAGGGTTCGTGGAAGCCAACGCTCGACGGATCGATGCCGCCCGACGCCAGCTTCCCGGCGCCGAGCGGGAGGCCGCCCGCATCGTCTTCACCGCACACAGCATCCCGACGACGATGGCGGCGGCGTGTCGCTACGAGACGGACCTGCGGGAGACGGCCGAACGCGTCGCCGCCCGCCTGGAGACCGACGACTGGGTGCTGGCGTACCAGAGCCGGAGTGGGCGGCCCGAGGACCCCTGGCTGGAGCCGGATGTCTGCGAGTATCTGCGCGCGGCGCATGATCGCGGCCTGCGGGCGGCGATCATCGCTCCGATCGGGTTCGTGGCCGATCACATCGAGGTGCTGTACGACCTCGACACCGAAGCGGCCGAGGTCTGCCGCAACCTCGGCCTGCCGATGCGCCGCGCGGCCGCGGTCAACGACCACCCCGCCTTCATCGACACGCTGGCCGACGTGACGCGGCGCGCCTGCGAGCAAGCCCGCTGCCGTCGGCCGTTGCCAATCGTACCGGCGTCGCCCCCCGCCCGGCTCGAGCCCCCGCCGCCGGCGCGCTGACGGGACGGCAGCGCGGCCTCACGGCCGCGGCGGGGTCCGGACTCTACGCGACGGGCGCCGGCGCACAGTGCTTGTCGAACGCCGCGGTCAGATCCCGGGCGATGACATCGGCCTCCCGGTTCTCGATCTGGTGCCGCTCCATCATGTAGATCAGCTTGCCGTCCCGCAGGAGGGCGACGGCGGGCGAGGACGGCGGATAACCGGTGAGGTACTGCCGCGCACGCTGCGTCGCGTCGATGTCGGCGCCGGCGAACACGGTGGCTACCACGTCCGGCCTGGTCTCGTGCCGCAGCGCCAGCGCCACGCCCGGGCGTGCCCTGCCGGCCGCGCAGCCGCAGACGGAGTTGACCACGAGCATGAGGGTGCCGGACTCTCCGGCCACCGCGTCGTCAACGTCCTTGGCGGTCCGCAGCTCCTTGACGCCGAGCCGGGTCAACTCCTCGCGCATCGGGGCGATGAAGAACTCTGGATACACGCTTGGGCTCCTTTCGCGTTACGCGCGCCCTCATGGGACGCGCGATTCATCGTCAACCTCCAAGCGTAGCACGGTCCGCCGCGCTCCGCTCGCCGAGGCGGCGGTTGAACGCCCAGAGCACAGCCAGTGCGATGCCCCACTGCGCCACGCAGGTGCCGACGCTGTATACCCGCAGGGGATTCCACCAGCCCTCAGGGTCGTACACCGTCGCCGCCTGATACATCCACCAGCCGAACATCACCGCGAACTCCACCGGCACCAGGTATTTCAGGATCCACGCCCAGACCGGCCCGACCCGGCGCCCCGACGAGTGGGTGTTGACCAGCTCGTCGCGGAAGCGGTCGACTCCGTAGCGCAGGGTCGCAATGGCGATGAACACGCCGCTGACCATCAGCGCCAGTCCCCAGACCCAGTCCTGGTTCTCGAAGACCGCGAGGCTGACCGCCGACGGCAGGCCGCAGACGACGGCCGCGCCGACCACGAGCGGCACGGCGCGCGAACGGGCGGCGCCCGCGTCGATGAGCACGCGCGTCCCGAGCTCCACCATCGCGATCAGCGACGAGAGTGCGGCGCAGAACATGGCCACGAAGAAGAGCGGCAGGAACAGCCCGCCGGCCGGCATCCGGGCGAACACCTGCGGAATCCAGATGAAGGTCAGTCCGGTGTTTCCCGCGGCCAGCGCCTCGCCCGCCTCGCCCGCCGGCAGGATGGCGAAGGCGGCCGGCAGGATCGCCATCGCGGCGAGCAGCGACGCCACGTTGTTGCCCAGACCGATCGTCGCGGCGTTGGTGACGACGTCGTCGCTCTCGCGCACGTAGATGGCGTAGCAGAGAATGAGCCCCCACCCGGCCCCGGTCGACCACGCCGACTGCGTCAGGGCCTCCAGCCATGTCCGGTAGTTCGTCAGGGCGCTCAGATCCGGGGTGAACAGATAGGCCAGTCCCTCGCCGGCTCCCGGCAGCGTGACCGCCCGCGCCACCGCGAACAGCAGCAGCACGAACAGCAGCGGGATGAGTATCCGGTTCGCCCGCTCGATGCCGCCGATCACGCCGCGGGCCACCACGAAACCCGCGCCGGCCACCGCCAGCACGTGAAACAGCACCGGCTGCCACACCGACGTGCTGTACGCGTTCCAGTAGGCCGCGGCGTCGACTCCGGCGAGATCACCCGTCGATGCCGCGACCGCGTACTTCAGCATCCACCCGGTGACGACCGAGTAGTAGAACATGATCATCACGCTCGTCACTGCGACGAAGCCGCCCATCCACGCGGTTCGCCCCCCGGTCAGCTTGGCGAACGCACCGATGGGGCCGCGGCGCGCGCCCCGGCCGAGCCCGAACTCGGCGATCAGCAGCGGAATGGACCAGGCGAACAGGAACAGCAGCCACGGAATGAGGAACGCGCCGCCGCCGTTCTGGGCCGCGATACGCGGAAAGCGCCACAGGTTGCCGGTGCCGACGGCCATTCCGAGACCGGCCAGGATGATGCCCCAGCGCGACGAGAAGAAATCGGACGTCTTCATCGAATGTTCCTGATGCGTTGCATCTACAGTGTAGGCGGATCGGCCGCCGTCGCGACGCCGGCGGTTCCGCATCCGGCTCGACTGCCATGAGTCGCAGGTTGCGCCGGACTTCACGCCGGATACGCTCCAGCCCGTAGATGCGCTCGGCTGTATTCAGCAGAATCGTCCCGCCGTCGGAACTGGCCTGCTCCTGGTTGAACTGGGCGTGTAGCGGCTTGTCGAACAGATCCGGGAACAGAACAGTCCCGTTGCGCGCGAATCCGTAGCGGGCCGGGCGCGGCGCGCCGCAGCCGCCAGCCGTTCCCGACCACCGGGAACCTCCGCCAATTCTTATACGTCTCATATCAATGTATAGAGTCGGGGCGACGCATCATGAGCGAGATCCTCTTCATCAGCACGGCTTCGCGCCTGCTGGGCATGCATCCGCAGACCCTCCGCAAGTACGAGCGTCTCGGACTGGTGCGCCCCGACCGCACGGTCGGCAGCATGCGGCTCTACTCGACGGAACAGATCGAGCGCCTGCGCTTCATCAAGCATCTGGTCGACGAGTGCGGGATCAACCTCGCCGGCGTGCGGCACCTGCTCGCGGTGGCCGATGCGGTACAGCGGCTCCGGCCGCTCGCCGGCGGAGATGCGCTGAGCAGGCGCGGCGGGCATCGCCGCCTCCTGCGGGAGCTGGAGCATCTGAGCGAGCTGGTCGGTCTGCCGTGAGCACGGAAGGACGCATGCAGTCGACGACTCGAGGACCATTGCCATGAACATCAATCGACTGACCGAGAAGGCCCAGGAGGCCGTCGTCGCGGCCCAGCAACTCGCCGAGCAGGCGGGGCATCCGCAGATCGAGCCGGAGCACCTGCTGTTGACCCTGATCGAGCAGCATGAAGGCGTCGTGCCGGCGCTGCTGCAGAAGCTCGCGGTGGATCCGGCATCCCTGGCCGCCGCCGCTCGCGCCGGCCTGGATCGGCTGCCAGCGGCGACGGGCGGCGCACCCCCGGCCCCGGCGGCCCGCCTTCACGGCGTCCTGACCGCCGCGAGCAGCGAGGCGGAGCGCCTGACCGACGAGTACGTCAGCACCGAGCACCTCTTCCTGGCCCTGGCGACCGAGCAGGGCACCGCCCCGGCGGCCCGCCTGCTGTCCGAGCACGGGGTCGGCAAGGACCGGCTCTACGAGGCGCTGACCGCGGTCCGCGGCTCTCACCGGGTGACCGACCAGCATCCCGAAGGGAAGTACCAGGCGCTCGAACGCTACGCCCGCGATCTGACCGCGCTGGCCCGCGGCGCCCGGCTCGATCCGGTCATCGGCCGCGACGAAGAGATCCGCCGGGTCATCCAGGTGCTCTCGCGCCGGACCAAGAACAACCCGGTTCTCATCGGTGAGCCGGGCGTCGGCAAGACCGCGATCGTGGAAGGCCTGGCCCAGCGCATCGTACGCGGCGACGTCCCCGAGGGACTCGACGACAAGCGTCTGGTCGCCCTCGACATGGGGGCCCTCATTGCCGGGGCCAAGTACCGCGGCGAGTTCGAGGAGCGGCTCAAGGCGGTGCTCAAGGAGATCACCGACGCCGAGGGCCGCATCGTGCTCTTCATCGACGAGTTGCACACGGTGGTCGGCGCGGGCGCGTCCGAGGGTGCGATCGACGCTTCCAACATGCTCAAGCCGCTGCTCGCCCGCGGCGAGCTGCACACCATCGGGGCGACGACCCTGGACGAGTACCGCAAGTACATCGAGAAGGATGCGGCGCTCGAGCGGCGCTTCCAGCCGGTGCTCGTCGCCGAGCCCACGGTCGAGGACACCATCAGCGTCCTGCGCGGCCTGCGCGAGCGGTACGAGATCCACCACGGCGTGAAGTTCAAGGACGCCGCCCTGGTCGCCGCCGCAGTGCTATCGAACCGCTACATCAGCGACCGTTTCCTGCCGGACAAGGCCATCGACCTGATCGACGAGGCGGCCTCGAAGCTGCGCACCGAGATCGACTCGCTGCCGGTGGAGCTAGACGAGGTCGAACGGCGCATCATGCAACTGGAGATCGAACGCGAGGCGCTGCGCAAGGAGACCGACGACGCCTCGCGCGGCCGCCTCGAGCGCCTGGAGAAGGAGTTGGCCGACCTGCAGGAGGAGCGCCACCGGCTGCGCACCCGGTGGGAGCACGAGAAGGCGGAGATTCAAGCCGCGCGCAGCATGCAGGGCGAGCTCGAAGCGTTGCGCCACGAGGTGGAGCGGGCGCAGCGCGAGGGGGACTACACGCGCGCTTCCGAGCTGCAGTACGGACGGCTCCCGGAGCTCGAGCAGCAGTTGCGGCGGAGCCGCGAGACCGCCGCTTCAGGCTCGCGCATGCTCAAGGAAGAGGTGGATGAACAGGACATCGCCGCCGTCGTGAGCAAGTGGACGCACATTCCGGTCAGCCGGCTCGTCGAGGGCGAGATCGAGAAGCTCGTCCGGATGGAGGATCGGCTCCGGAAGCGCGTGATCGGCCAGGACGACGCCATCACGGCGGTATCCAACGCGGTGCGCCGCGCCCGCGCCGGCCTCCAGGACCCGGACCGCCCGCTCGGCAGCTTCATCTTCCTCGGGCCGACCGGCGTCGGAAAGACGGAGCTTGCGCGCGCCCTGGCCGAGTTCCTCTTCGACGACGAACGGGCCATGGTGCGCATCGACATGTCGGAGTACCAGGAGAAGCACTCCATCTCGCGGCTGGTCGGCGCCCCGCCCGGCTACGTCGGCCACGACGAGGCGGGCCAGCTCACCGAGGCCGTGCGGCGGCGCCCCTACTCGGTGGTGCTGTTCGACGAGGTCGAGAAGGCCCACCCGGACGTGCTCAACGTCATGCTGCAGCTTCTGGACGACGGCCGCCTGACCGACGGCAAGGGGCGGACGGTCGATTTCCGGAACGTCGTCGTCATCATGACCTCGAACCTGGGCAGCGAGTTCATCGCCGCGCGCGCCATCGACGGCGGCGACCTGGACGAGGACACGCGGCGGCGGATCGACGACGTCGTGCGGCGGCACTTCCGGCCCGAGTTTCTCAACCGCGTCGACGAGATCATCGTCTTTCACGCCCTCGCACGGGACCATCTGGCGGATATCGCGGCCATCCAGCTCGCCCATCTCGGGCGGCGGCTGGCCGAGCGCCAGGTCACGATCGAGGCGACCGACGGCGCATTGCGTGGCTTGATCGACGAGGGATACGACCCCGCCTACGGGGCGCGGCCGCTGCGCCGGACGATCCAGCGCCGGGTGCTCGACCCGCTGGCGATGGACCTGCTCCGGGGCGATTTCGCGGACGGCGACACCGTGGTCGTCGACCGCGGCGCGGACGGGCTGACGTTCACCCGGCGTGCGCCGGTCGCCGCGAACGAGAATCCCGGGAACGAGATCGAAGCGTAACTCTGCCCCGTCACGCTACGTGCGGGAAGGCAGCGGGCGCCTCGCGGGTCTCGATGCTACGCGCGGTTCCACCGCGGACTGCCAGGGCGCCGCGCCACGGCGGTCCGGGCGGCCCGGTCCGGCAGGGGGCTACCCGCCCGCGCGGGTAGCGGCCTCGAAGCCCTCGCGGTTGTGGGAGCCGTCGCAGAACGGTTTGTTCTCGGAGTGTCCGCAGCGGCACAGCGTGAACGGCCGGCGCGTGATCGGAAACTCGTTGCCGTCGGCGTCCACCACCCGCACGTCGTCGCCGTCGACCAGGCAGGGACCGTTGTCTCGAATTCGGATCGTCGCCATCATCATCCCATCTTCTGCATCGACGCCAGGAAGTCGGCGTTCGATCGCGTCTTGCCCATCTTGTCCAGCAGCAGCTCCATCGCCTCCACCGACGACAGCGGATTGAGGACCTTCCGCAGGACCCATACGCGGTTGAGGTCCTCCTTGCCGAGCAGCAGCTCTTCCTTGCGGGTGCCGCTCTTCTGGATGTCGATGGCGGGAAAGACCCGCTTGTCCACAAGCTTCCGGTCGAGGTGGATCTCCATGTTGCCGGTGCCCTTGAACTCCTCGAAGATCACGTCGTCCATCCGCGACCCCGTGTCCACGAGCGCCGTCGCCATGATGGTCAGCGAACCGCCTTCCTCGATGTTGCGCGCCGCCCCGAAGAACCGCTTCGGCTTCTGCAGCGCATTCGAATCCAGACCGCCGGAGAGTACCTTGCCGGACGGCGGGATCACGGTGTTGTAGGCGCGTGCGAGACGTGTGATCGAGTCGAGGAGAATGAAGACGTCCTTGCGGTGCTCCACCAGGCGCTTGGCCTTCTCGATGACCATTTCCGCCACCTGCACGTGCCGCTGGGCCGGCTCGTCGAAGGTCGACGAAATGACTTCGCCGTCCACAGAACGCTGCATGTCGGTCACCTCTTCCGGGCGCTCGTCGATGAGCAGGACGATGAGGTAGACCTCGGCGTGGTTGCGGGCGATGGACTGCGCGATATTCTGCAGGAGCATCGTCTTGCCCGTGCGCGGCGCCGCCACGATGAGACCGCGCTGGCCCTTGCCGATCGGAGTCATCAGGTCCATGACCCGCGCCGACAGGTTGTCCGGCGTCGTCTCGAGCTGCGCCCGGTCCTGCGGGTACAGGGGCGTCAGGTTCTCGAAGAAGATCTTGTCGCGGGCCTGATCGGGCGACTCGAAGTTGACCGCCTCGACCTTGATGAGAGCGAAGTAGCGCTCCCCTTCCTTCGGCGGCCGGATCTGGCCGGATACCGTGTCGCCCGTCTGCAGGTCGAACTTGCGGATCTGCGACGGCGAGACGTAGATGTCGTCGGGACCCGGCAGGTAGTTGTAGTCGGGCGCGCGCAGGAAGCCGAAACCGTCGGGCAGGACCTCGAGCACTCCTTCCGAGAAGATGAATCCGCTCTGCTCAGTCTGCGCCTTGAGGATCTGGAAGATCAGCTCCTGCTTGCGCATGCCGGTTGCGCCGGCGACGTTCAGGTCCTTCGCCACCTGGGTGAGCGCGCCGATGCTCATTTCCTTCAGCTCGCCGATGTTGAGCGTGTCCTTGCCGCGGCGGGTGGGCCGGGACGCCTCGGCGGGCGCTGCTTCCGTGGCGGCGGCACCCTGGGGGGGGCGCGAGGATGAGCGTTTGTTGTTGGTCGGCATGTCTTGGCTAGAACTCTCGGTTACGGGTTGACGTCGGGCCGTGACGGCCAGGTTGAGGATGGGAGGGGCGATTCTCCGGGACGAGGCCCGGAGCAGGGTCACAGGTTTCCGATATCCGTTGTCGTCGCGCCCCGACTCGGGCTCGTCCCGTCCGGCTCGACCGGACGTAACGCTCTCATGGCAGATTGCTGAAACACGGAACCGTCTGAATGCTCACGCGTCGAGATGCAACGGTCAGCTTGGAGGATGCGTTCAACGCCGTGCTGACGAGTAACGCCGTCGAACTCGTCGCGAGGTTCGTGTCGGGCCCCAGCCCCCCAACGCCCCGGGAGCTTGCGCCGCAGAACTCACTGCGTTGCGTTCTAAGGTTCCTAGCATAGAAAGCCGGCTGGAAGCTGTCAACCCCGGCGGCGCCGTTGCACCCTTCCCCTTTGCGTCAGTAGAGCGCGGGCGACTCGTCGACGGCCAGGATGCTGCACTGCAGGCGGGTGTCGAGCCCGAGGGCCTTCGCCCGCACCAGGAGCGAGTCGCTCTCGGCGCCCGGGTTCACCCAGAGTTCGGAAATCCCCTTGGCGGCGATCTCCGGCAGCACCCCCTCGCCCACCGCCGGGTGGACGTAGAGCGTCGCCACGTCCACGGGACCCGGTACGTCGTCCACCGAGGCGTACGCCGGCAAGCCCTCGATCCGGCCCGCCGCGCGGGCGCGACGGGGATTGATCGGCACCACCTCGTGTCCGGCGTGCCGGAGCGCCCGGACCGCCTTGTTCCCGAACTTGGCGCGATCCTCCGAGGCGCCGATGACTGCGACCCTCATGGTCTCAGTGTCGCAGGTCCCGCGTGCCGCGGCAACCCGGGCGCGCGGACCGGTGCCGCGCGGGATGTACAATCCGCCGCGGTGTCACGCCACGCGGTGATTCTTGCCGGCGTTTGCGTCCTGACGTTCTTCGTCGGGCTCGGGCGCCCGGCGCTGACCGACTCCGACGAAGCCTTCTACGCCGAGAGCGCCCGCGAGATGATCGAGCGGGGCGACTGGCTCACGCCCTACTACAACGGCCAGCCGCGCTTCGAGAAGCCGGTGCTCTACTACTGGCTGGTTGCCGTCACCTACGTGGCGGCGGGACCCTCTCCCGGCGCGGCGCGGTTCCCTGCCGCGCTGGCCGGCGTCGGCCTGGTACTGGTTACCTTCGCCTGCGCGCGGCGCTGGTACGACGGGTCGACCGCCCTGCTGGCCGGCCTCATCGGGGCGACCAGCGCGGGCATCGTCGCGATGGCCCGTCAGGCGCTGCCCGATCTGCCCCTTGCCTTCTTCGTGACGCTCGCCGTCTGGGCGGCGCTCGTCGCCCTGCTTGAGGATCCGCACCGGTCGCCGGGACCGCGCCAGCGCCGCGCCTGGCTGCTCCTGGCCGCGCTGGCCGCAGGCGCCGCGTTCCTCGTGAAGGGCCCTGTCGGTCCGGCGCTCGCCGCACTGGTCGTGCTACCCCTCGCCGCACTGGACTGGCGGCGGCACGGCCTGCCGTCCCGGGCGACCCGGGTCGACCTGGCGCTTGCCGCCGCGCTCTTTCTGCTCGTGGCGGCGCCCTGGTACGCCGCGATGGCGATCGAGCACGGCGCCGGGTATCTGGAGCGGTTCTTCCTTGCCGAGAATCTCGAACGTTACGCCTCCGATCGCTACAACGCGCCGCGGCCGCCGTGGTACTACCTGCCGATAATCGCCGGCGGCCTGCTTCCGTGGTCCCCGTTCATGCTTCTGTGGGCGGCGGCGGCACGAGAGAGCTGGCGCCGCCGGATCCTCGACCAGCGCGTGCTGCGGCTGGCGGTCTGGGCGGCGGCGCCGCTGGCCTTCTACACGCTGTCCGTCGGCAAGCAGCCGCGCTACATCCTGCCTCTGCTGGCGCCCCTGGCCATCCTCCTCGCGCGCGCCGTGACGCGGGCCCTCGAGGGGACACCCGCCAGGCGGCGTGCTCTCGCGACGCTCGGCGCCGCGACGGGCGCCGTGGTCATGGTCATCGGCGGGCTCGTTTACCGCGCCCGGCCGCTGTTGGTCGAATGGAACGAGCCGGTCACTCTGATTGTCGCGCTCGCAGTCTTTCTCGCCGGCGGCGCCGTCGCCGCGTTCTCGGTGGGCGCGTGGCGGCACGGGCCGGACGCAACGGCGCGGGCCGGGGTGATTCCTACGCTCGTCGCCGCCGCCGCGGTGGTCATGGCGGTCGGGGCGCACCTGGTCGTGCTGGCGTCCCCCGGTCCGTCCCCCGTCGAGCGCATGGCCGCCATGCTCGCGGTCGAGCGCAACGCCGGTGAGCCCTACGGCCGCCACCGGGTGTTCGACCGCAACCTCGTGTACTACATGCGCACGGCGCACGTGGAGTTGCCCGTGCTGCCGGCGGCGTACGATTTCCTGAGTTCACCCGGGCGGGTGCTGTGCGTGCTGCGGGCGGAGGACGCCGTGCGGCTCCGACAGGATGGCCTGCGGCTGCAGCGCCTGGCAGAGGTGCGCTATCTGAACACCGGCAGCCTCAACCTGCGCACCCTGCTCAACCCCGACCCGCAACGCTACCTGCAGCGTGTGGTGCTGGTCGCCAACCGCTAGCCCGACAATCGTCGCCTGCGGCTCCGATTGCCGCCCAACCGGGCCTGACTAGCAGTCTACGCCGTTCTACGGCGGCTGGCCCGACCATCGTCTGCGCACCAGGAGTCAGACGTTCAGGCCTGGCGCGCGCGCGCCGGCCTTCTGCCGGAGGCGCGTCTCCACCACTTCCGGCACCAGTCCGTCCAACGAGCCCCCCAGGGCGAAGACTTCCTTGGCGAGTCGGGAGCTGAGATAGGTGTACCTTTCGTCCGGCATCATGAAGACGGTTTCTATCGACTGGCTGAGCCGCCGGTTCATGAGCGCCATCTGCATCTCAAACTCGAAGTCGGAGATCGCCCGCAGCCCGCGAACGATCACGTCCGCCCCCCGGCGCTCCGCATAGTGGACGAGCAGGCCGTTGAACTTCTCGACTTCGACGTTGGCATCCTGGCGGAACACCTGGCGCGCGATCTCGACCCGCTCCTCCACCGAGAACAGCGGGGACTTGTCCATGTTGACCAGGATCGCGATGACGATCCGGTCGAACAGCAGCGCGCCGCGACGGATGATGTCGACGTGGCCGTTGGTCAACGGGTCAAACGACCCCGGATAGACGGCCAGCCTACTCCTTGGCTCTGACATGGAAATCGAGAACGCTGTCGCCGGCCCTCACCCGACGCGTGTGCCGCAACGGTTCCACGGCGACCCTCTCGGCACGCCGCGTCCGCTCCACGACTACCTGCCCCCCGGCGGCGGTACGCCGGCCGGCAGCTGACAGTATGGCACCTATCGCGCGGTCATCATACTCGTACGGCGGATCCAGCAGCACCAGATCGAAGGTGACGGCGGCGCCCAGCCGGTCCAGCGCGCCCGGCAGCGCGCCGCGCACCACCTGTCCCAGGGCGGCGACGCCGCAACGGTCCAGATTGGCCTCGATCAGAGCGACGGCCCGCGCGTCGCGGTCGACGAACGTGACGCCGGCGGCGCCGCGGCTGAGCGCCTCCAGCCCGAGCGCGCCGGTTCCCGCGCAGCCGTCCAGGACGAGTGCGCCAGCGACGTCGCCGGCCAGGATGTTGAACAGGGTCTCACGCAGCCGGTCCGACGTCGGTCGCAGGCCGGACCAGGTCGGAGACGGCAGGCGACGCCCTTTCAGCTCCCCGCCGATGATGCGCATCGCGTCTCAGGCCACCCCGGCCAGTCCGAAGCGGCGGGTCCAGGCGCTGCGCACCGCGTCGAGCCGCGGACCGATCGCTTCCGGGCCGTCGATCCACGCCGCCGCGGCGCGGCGCGCCTCCTCCATCAGCCGGTGGTCGCGCAACAGATCGCCGACCCGAAACAGCGGGACGCCGGACTGCCTGGTGCCGAAGAAGTCGCCCGGGCCGCGCAGCTCCAGATCGCGCTCCGCGATCTCGAATCCGTCCGTCGTCCCCGCCAGCGCCCGCAACCGGGCCTCGGCCGCATCGGAGAGCCGCGCGGCGTGCATCAGGACGCAGCAGGACCGGGCCGCGCCACGCCCCACGCGGCCGCGCAACTGGTGCAACTGGGCCAGCCCGAAACGCTCCGCCTGCTCTATCACCATCACCGTCGCGTTCGGCACGTCGATGCCCACCTCGATCACCGTCGTCGCAACCAGCACATCGATCCGGGCCGCCGCGAACGCCGCCATCGTCCGCTCGCGCTCGGCGGTCGCCATGCGGCCGTGGACCAGGCCGACGCGGGCGTCCGGGAACACGCGCGCCTGCAGCTCCGCGGCCATCTCGGTCGCCGCTCTCAGGTCCAGTTTCTCCGATTCCTCGACGAGCGGGTAGACGACGAACGCCTGCTTTCCGGCGCGCAGCTCCGTGCGAACGAGGTCGTAGGTCTCGGTGCGGCGCGCCTCGCTGCGTATCACCGTTTTCACCGGTTGCCGGCCGGGAAGCCGCTCCCTGATCTCGGAAACGTCCAGGTCGCCGTACGCGGTCAGGGCCAGGGTCCGTGGAATCGGCGTGGCCGTCATCACGAGCACGTCCGGATCGAGGCCCTTGTCGCGCAGGATCGCGCGCTGCACGACGCCGAAGCGATGCTGCTCGTCGATGATCGCGAGGCCCAGCGCCCTGAACCGGACGTCGCCCTGCACGAGCGCGTGGGTGCCCACGACGAGCTGCGACGCGCCGTTGGCGATGCGGCTGCCGGCCTCGCGCCGCGTCCGCGCCGGGAGCGTGCCGGTCAGCAAGGCGGCGGCGAAGCGCGACCGCGACAGTACGCGGCTGATGCTCGCGTAGTGCTGCTCCGCGAGCATCTCGGTCGGCGCCATGAACGCCACCTGCAGCCCGTTTTCCATGGCGACGAGCGCCGCGAGCAGCGCCACTATGGTCTTGCCCGAGCCGACGTCGCCCTGCAGCAGGCGGTTCATCGGCCGCGGGCGCTGCAGGTCCTCGACGATCTCCCTCAGGGCCTGCCGCTGATGCCGCGTGAGGCGGAACGGGAGCAGGTCCCGGGCAGCCTGCCGGATCCGGTCGTCGACGACGAGTCGCCGCGGCTTGACGCGGGTGTCCGACTCGCGCCGCCGCAACAGCAGGCCGACCTGGAAGAAGAAGAACTCCTCGAAAATCAGACGCTGCTGCGCAGGCGTCCCGAAACGGTCGAGTGCCTCGATAGAGGTTCCGGTCGGCGGAAAGTGTGCATCGGCAAGCGCCTGCCGGCGCGGGGGCGCGCCGAGCGAGCGGCGGACGCCGTCGGGCAGCGGGTCGTCCACCTCCGCCGGCAGGCGCTGGAGTGCGTCGTGGACGACGCGACGAAGCGATTTCGGCGTCAGCGACCCGATCTTCTCGTAGACGGGCACGATGCGCCCGGTGTGGATCGGCTCGCCCCATGCGTCGTCCTCCTCGTCGGACACGATCTCGTGATCCGGATTGGTGATCTGCAGACCCCCGGTCGGACGCCGGTCGACCCGGCCGTGCAACAAGACCTGCTGCCGCGCCGCGAAGACGCCCTTGAGGAACGCCTGGTTCAGGAAGGCGACGCGCACGCGGCCCGTCGCGTCCTGAACGAGCATCTCGAAGATCCGGAACCCCGGCCGGCGAGTGGTACGCAGACCGCAGCTCAGCACCGTGCCGCCGATCGTGGTCGCCTCGCCGGGGCGCAGGTCGCGGATCGATTGCAGGATCGCCCGGTCCTCGTAGCGGCGAGGCAGGGTCAGGAGCAGATCCTCGACCGTCTGCACACCAACGGCGGCAAGGTCCCCGGCGCGCCGCGGGCCAACGCCCTTCAGGTACTGGACAGGAGTCTGCAGAGCGTCAGCGGCGGCGGCGGCAGACCGCATCGCTCACTGGACGACCACAGTCCGCCGTGACTCGACGCGCACGGCGTCGATACCGCTCGGAAGCGGAATCGGCTCGCTCACGTCGATCCCGTCGGGATACTGATCCGACCGTGTGTAGACTTGCACCAGTTCGGCCACGAGGGCCGCCGGCACCGGAAGCGCTCCGACCCGCGCCGACTCGATCCGGATCGTCAGCGTACGGCGGGACGACTGCACGATGCCGATCGCCGTGACGGGCAGCCTTCCGCTCAGGAAGCGGAGGGGATTGAGCGGCCCCGGCGACTGCTGCTCGCGCACCGCATCCAGATCGACGGTGGCGGTGACCGTCAGGCGTCCGCCCGCCTCCATGCGCAACTCCGGATCGGCCAGTCCCGGCGGCAGGCTGTCGGCGGCCTGAAATCGCAGAAAGCCGGCCACCGCCCGTTCGGTGATGATCACCTCGCGGGGCTCGCCGCGACGCGGCGTGGCGGCATTGAGCAGGATGCGGGCCAGCGCCGATTCGAATTCGCGGCCGTCGGCGGCGGTCGGCGGCCCGCCCTGCGGGGCCGGCGCCGCCGCGCCGAGCATCACCATCGCGGCAACTATCCAGATCACTCCGAAACTGTAGCATGCGGCGCGGATCGCGCGGCGTCGCTGCGGTCTTGATATTCGCCTTTTGTTTGCTGTAAGGTAGGGAGTCCCATGCCCGGGTGAACACGCCATGAGGAGGCACCGTGCAACCGCTCACGAGGCGACAGCGAGAGATCCTCGATTATCTCACCGAGTTCATCCAGCACCACGGCTACAGTCCGAGCCTGGAGGAGATCGGCCGGCGTTTCGGGCTCTCTTCGCTCGCCACCGTGCACAAGCATCTGACGAATCTGCAGGAGAAGGGTTTCATCAAGCGCGCCTGGAACCGCAGCCGCTCCGTGGAGCTGCTTCCGACCGGCGCCGGCGGACGCGCGATCGAGATCCCGTTGCAGGGCTATGTCGCCGCCGGCGATCCCATCGAGGCGGTGGTCTCTCCGGAGACCGTCGCGGTGCCCGAGAACCTCACGGGCACCCGCGCCACGTATGCGCTCCGGGTGCGTGGCCAGTCCATGATCGACGAGCAGATCCGCGACGGCGACATCGTAATCGTCGAAGATCGCAGGACGGCGGAGAACGGCGAGATGGTGATTGCCCTGCTCGACGTGTCCGAGGCGACGCTCAAGACGTTCTACCGGGAGGACGGGCGCATCCGCCTGCAGCCGGCGAATCCCGCGATGCAGCCGCTCGTGGTGGACGCCGGGCGGGTACAGATACAGGGCGTCGTCGTCGGCCTCATGAGAAGATACTGACCGCGCCCGCCTCCGCGGGGCGTCGAGGCGCCCGGACGGGCGTCGAAGCGCATCAACCGAGGACGAGACGAATGCCCGAACGCAAGCAGATCAATTTCACGATAGTGCCGGACGAACCGAGCGACGTCGCACGCACGTACGCGAACTTCTGCGCCATCTCGCACACGCCCTTCGATTTCACCCTCACCTTCTGCGAGGTGCTGCCGCCCTCCGAGACCGAGGTGCGGGAGGCGGACGGCGACGAACAGCAGTCGGACGGACCTCGTCAGCTCCGGGCGCCGGTCCGCGCCCGGATCGTCGTGCCGGCGGCGTTCATTCCAAGCCTGATCACCGCGCTGCAGGAACACGCGCGCGCCTTCAGCGAGGCGCCTCCGAAGGTCGCCTCTCCGAGGGACGCGGTGCACTAGGAGTCTGCGCGGCAAGAGCGGCGTAGACTCCTAGTCAGGCCCGGTTGGGCGGCAATCGGAGTCGCCGGCGACGATTGTCGGGCGAGTCGAGGCCATGACCGACGAGCGGTTCGAGGAACTCGTGGCGGAGGCCTTCGAGCTGATTCCGCAACAGTTTCGCGAAGCGATGCGGAACGTCGTCCTGGTGATCGAGGACGAGCCCTCCCCGGAATTGCTCGCCGAACTGGGCATCCCCCCGCCGGATACGCTGTACGGGCTCTACCAGGGCACTTCGCTGGTGGAACGAGAGTGGGGTCAGTTGGCCGAGCTTCCGGACCAGGTCATCATCTTCCGCGATCCGATCCTGGAAGACGCCGAGGACGAGGACGACGTCGTACGCGCCGTCGGCGAGACGGTCATTCACGAGTTTGGCCACCATTTCGGGCTCAGCGAGGAGGAGATCGACGAGGCCGAAGCGATCTGGGCCGAAGAGACGTTCGGCGACCACTGATGACCCGGCGGGCATCCCGCGGCAATCCAGGCCTCGGCGGAGGCTGGGGCAACACTTCCTGGAGCCGGCCTGGGTACGGAAGGTCGTCGATGTCGTCGCGCCGACGCCGGAGCAGGTCCTCCTCGAGATCGGGCCGGGCCGCGGAGCGCTCACCTTCGCGCTCGCGAATCATGCCGGGCGGCTGCTGGCGGTCGAGTTGGACGAGAATCTCGTGCGGCGGCTGAAGGCCGGCGCTCCCGCCAACGTCGAAATCCGTCACGCCGACTTCCTGCAACTGGACCTGCGCGAAACGACCGCGAGCTTGCGCCGCGGCGCCGGCGGGCGGGCCGCGAACTCGTTGCGCGTCGTCGGGAATCTGCCGTACGGGATCTCAGCCCCGATTCTGCTGCGTCTGCTCCGCCACGCTCTCGCGGCTGGAATACGCGACGCGGTGGTCATGCTGCAGCGCGAGGTGGCCGAACGTGTCGTTGCCGGCGCCGGATCGCGGGCGTACGGGCCGCTGGCGGTCATGTCGGCCCTGCACGCCGACACCCGCTGGATGCTCGACGTGCCGCCCGGAGCATTCCGCCCGGCGCCAAGGGTCCGATCGGCGGTCGTCTCCCTGAACTTTCGCGATCCGGTCCGCGCTCCCGTCGACGCGGCGGGCTTCGAGCTCCTCGTACGCCGTCTTTTCACCCGACGCCGCAAGCAGGTCGTGAACGCCCTCGCCGCGTTCAACTCCTCCCCGGGATTCGATCCGCTGTCGGTGTGCCGCGCCGCGGGTCTCTGCCCGACCCGTCGGCCGGGCGCCCTCGACCTGCCGGAACTCATTGACCTGTCTGATGTTCTGGCCGCCATGCCAGACTGACCTCTGTGCTATACTACGGTGCCTTCCTGCTGTTCGCGGGTTCCCCCAGCAGCCCGCACATGGACCGTGGCGCCGGGCAGTCCCGTCCGGTTGCGCGCTCGGCTCCTCCCCGTCGGCGCGTCCGCCCCGGCCGGTGATGCGTTGATCGAGCGGCACCGCCGCTCCCGCGAGAGATCCGAGATGACCCGCGATTTCGGGCGCACGCCGCTGGTCGAGGTGCTGCTCCTCGGCGGCGTCGGCGAGTTCGGCATGAACATGATGGCCGTCCGCTGCGGGCCGGACAGCCTGCTGGTCGACGCCGGGGTGATGTTCCCCGGCCCCGAGCACTTCGGTGTGGACCTCGTCATTCCCGACGTGCGCTCCCTCACGGGAGAGCTCGGGCGGTTGTCGGCGCTGGTGCTGACGCACGGCCACGAGGACCATATCGGCGCCGTTCCCTACATCTGGGATCTGATCGACGGACCCACGTACGGCACCCGGCTCACCCTCGCCCTGCTGGAGCGCAAGCTCGCCGAGCACGGCTGCGATACATCCGGCCGCCTGGTGACGGTCGAGCCGTCGGAGACCGTGACCGCCGCCGGGCTCGACGTGGAGTTCGTGCAGGTCGCCCACAGCATTCCCGATTCCGTGGCGGTGGCCATCCACACGCCCGCCGGCACGCTGCTGCACAGCGGGGACTTCAAGTTCGACCAGACGCCACTCGACGGCCGCCCCACCGATGCCCATCGTCTCGCCGACCTGGGCCGGCGCGGCGTGCTGGCTCTTTTCGCGGACAGCACGAACGCGTCGCAGCCGGGCCACTCGGGATCCGAGCGGCACGTGGAGCCGGCGCTCGAGGAGATATTCGCCGGCGCACCCCGGCGGCTCGTCGTGACCACCTTCTCGTCCAGCCTCCACCGGCTGCAGTTGCTCGTCGAGCTTGCCGACCGCTTCGGCCGCCAGGTCGCGTTCGTCGGCCGCGGGGTCGTGGAGAATGCGGCGCTCGCCGCCAGGCTCGGCTATCTGCGCCTGCCCGCAGGTCTGCAGATCGCCGAGACCGACGTCGCGCACCTGCCGCCGGAGAAGGTGCTCTGCATCGTCACCGGCTCACAAGGCGAGCCGTTCTCCGCCCTTGCGCGCATGGCCGTCGGCGCCCACCGCCACGTTCGCCTGGAGGCGGGCGACGTCGTCGTCTTCTCCGCCCGCGCGATACCCGGCAACCGGCACGCCATCGATCGACTGATGAATCACATCGCCCGCCGCGGCGCGCGGGTCGTCGACGAGCCGTCGAAACGGGTTCACGTCTCCGGGCACGGCAGCGAGGAGGACCTCAAGCTGCTGCTCTCCCTGATCAGCCCGCGCTGCTTCGTGCCGATACATGGAGAGTACCGCCATCTGGCGCACCATGCCCGGCTTGCCGAGCAGGTGTGCGGCGAGAGCGTGACGGTGCTGCTGGCCGAGAACAGCGATCGCATCTGTTTCGACGAATCGGGCGGATGGATTGGCGAGCCGCTTCGCGCGGGGCGTGTGCTCATCGACGGAACGCGCAGCGGTCAGGTGGCCGACGAGGTTCTGCGCGACCGCCGGCACCTGGCCGTCGACGGAGTCGTGGTCGCCGTCCTGGCGATGAACGCGCACAGCGGCGGCATCGAACAGGCCACGGAGCTGATCACCCGCGGGTTCGTCCTCGACGGGCCGACCGAGGCGCTGCTCGACGCCGCGACGGGCCGGCTGCGCGCACTCGCCGCCGAGGCCAGCGTCGAGGAGCGCACGGACCAGGGGGTCATGGGCGAGCGGGTGCGGGTCGAATTGCAGCGGTTCTTTCGCAAACGGTGCGGCCGGCGGCCACTGGTGCTGCCGGTCATCCTGGAGATCTGATCTGTGGTAGCCACGACCCTGTCCCGTCGCGCAAGCGAGACGCTCGGCGTCGCTTTCTTCGCGGGCGCTCTCGTCTGGCTCGTCTCACTGGCGACCTACGACGCCGCCGACGCCGTCTGGTTCTTCTATCCCGGCGGGGTGACGCCGCCAATGAACCTGGTCGGCCGAGTCGGGGCGTTCCTGGCCGAGCTCTCCTACCAGGCTCTGGGGTTGACGGCGTTTCTGATTCCGGTGCAACTCGTCGTGCTCGGCTGGCACGCCTTCTGGTGCCGGCCCGTCGGTGGCGCCTACGCGAAACTGCTCGGCCTCGGCGTGATCGTGGGGTGCAGCGCCGGGTTCCTGAGTCTTGCGGTCGGACACCTCGTCGAGTCGCCCCGCCCCATCGATGCAGGCGGATATCTTGGAGCCGTACTCACGGGCCTGCTGGCCGAGTATTTCAACCGGATCGGATCGAGCATCGTCATCCTGACCGTCCTGTTTCTGGCAGTGATGCTGTCGACCCAGTTCTCCCTGGGGCAGCTCCTGTCGGCCGTCTGGCGCGGTCTGGGCGGCCTCTCGCAGGCGGTGCGCGGGACGATCGGGGGCTGGTGGACGCAACGCCAGCGCGCGCGGCAGCGGCGGGACGTCGTCAACAAGCATCTGGCGAAGACCGGCTCGTCGTCCGCGCGCACCGAGATTCTGGCTCGCAGCCACGCTCCGGAACGTCCGCGGCGGAGCATGCCGCGGAAGGCGCCAACCGGGCCGCGAGAGCCGGAGCCGGTACCCTCGGCCGGCGATCCGGCCGGGGACGTCGCTCTCGATGCGGAGCCGCCGCCCCCACCGGCTTCGCTGCCCGCGTCCGCGCCCGCGATATCGTCACCGCCCGAACCACTTGAGCCCGTGTCGGCGCCGACGCCCGACCTGTCGATGCAGGAACGGCGCAGCCGCTACACCTCGCCTCCGATCTCGCTGCTCGACTCCCCGCGAGCGATGCAGACCTTCGACGAACGCCAGCTCATGGACCGGGCCCATCTGCTCGAGGAGAAGTGCCGTGAGTTCTCCGTCGAGGGCTCCGTGGTTCAGATCCATCCGGGTCCGGTGGTCACGACCTTCGAGTTCAAGCCGGACGCCGGCGTCAAGTACAGCCGGGTCACCGGCCTCGCCGACGACCTGTGCCTGGCGATGCAGGCCGAGTCGGTGCTCATCGAGCGCATCCCCGGCAAGTCGACCGTGGGCATGCAGATCCCGAACGCGGAACGCGATCAGATCTCGCTGCGGGAGCTGCTGCAGTCGGAACCGTACGCGCAGTCGTCGTCGAAGCTGACTCTCGCGCTCGGCAAGACCATCCATGGCGAACCGGTCGTCGCCGATCTCGCCACCATGCCGCATCTGCTGATTGCCGGCGCCACCGGCACGGGCAAGTCCGTCTGCCTGAACGCGATGCTGACCAGCATCCTGTACCGGGCGACACCCGACGAGGTGCGGCTGATCATGATCGACCCGAAGCGCCTGGAGCTCGGGATGTACGCGGACATCCCTCACCTTCTGACGCCGGTCGTGGTCGATCCCAAGCAGGCCAACAATGCACTCCGCTGGGCGGTTCGCGAGATGGAGGAACGGTACAAGCAGCTCGCCGCCGAGGGTGTGCGCAATATCGGCCAGTACAACCGGAACGTGCGCCGGCAAATCGAGGAGAGCGTCGGCGCCGGCGCCGCCCAGGCCGGTGGCGAGGGAGGCGAAGGGGCCGAGGTCCCGGCGCCCCTGCCCTACGTGATTCTCGCCATCGACGAGCTCGCCGATCTGATGATGGTGGCGAGCAAGGACGTCGAGGAATCGATAGCGCGTCTGGCCCAGATGGCGCGGGCGGTCGGGATTCACCTCATCCTGGCGACGCAGCGGCCGTCGGTCGACGTAATCACCGGTCTGATCAAGGCGAATCTGCCCTCGCGCATCGCGTTCCGCGTGTCCTCCAAGGTCGACTCGCGCACCATTCTCGACGGCAACGGCGCCGAGCAGCTTCTCGGAAAGGGAGACATGCTGTACCTGCCGCCGGCGTCGTCCCGTTGCGTCCGGCTGCACGGTCCGTACATATCGGAGCGCGAGACCGCACGTCTGTGCAGCTTCCTGCGCAAACAGGGCGCGCCCGGCTACGACGAGTCGATTACCGCGGACGAGAAGGCGCCGGAAGCGGCTCCGGTAGAGCACGACGACCTCTACGACCAGGCCGCGCGCATCATCGTCAGCAGCGGCCAGGCCTCCATCTCGTTTCTCCAGCGGCGCCTCCGCATCGGGTTCAGCCGCGCTGCGCGCCTCGTCGACATGATGGAGGCGGACGGTCTCGTCTCCGCAGGAACCGCGGGCAAGCCGCGGGAAGTGCTGGTCAAGCCCGACTACTTCGACCAGGTCGATCTGCAGCTCCACTAGCGAAGGAGCGAAGGGCGGGCAGGCGATCAGCGGCCGGAGGCTCCCAGACCGAGACGGGTTGCGCCTCCGCCGGCGGTTCCATCGATGTCCCGGCCGCGCAGCTTCCGCAGGCCGATGAGGAGGCCGGCCAGGGATACGCCGAGCAGGACGGCGACGAGGCCGAGCACGCCCACGACCGAGAACGCGCCGAGCACCACGTCGATGACGGTCGTCTGCTCGGTGGTGGCCTCTACCACCTCGTAGATCAGCGGCGTCACCGGCTCGGGCTGGATGACCACGAAGACAGCCTACCAATTCCAGTCGTCGGTCGCCAACCTGGTCAGCGTGCGCACCATGACGCCGGTGGCCCCGGCGGCGGCGTCCTCCCGGGGCTTCTCGATCCAGGCGGTACCGGCGATGTCTATGTGGGCCCAGGGCAGCCCGCCGGTGAACGCGTCGAGAAACGCCGCCGCGGTGCAGGCCCCGCCCTCGCGCCCGCCGATGTTCTTCAGGTCCGCCAGCTCCGATCGCAATTGCTCCCGGTATTCCTCATAGAGGGGCAGTGGCCACACCCGCTCGCCGGCCCGGGCGCCGGCTGCCCGCAGCGCGTCGCTCCATGCCGACGGGCGGGCGAAGAGCCCGCTGGCGGCTCCGCCCAGCGCAATCACGCAGGCCCCGGTCAGCGTCGCCACGTCGACAAGATGGGTGGCCCCGCATTCCCGCGCGTACCAGAGTGCATCGCCGAGGATCAAGCGGCCCTCGGCGTCCGTGTTCAGCACCTCGACCGTGGTGCCGCCGGCGCCGGTCAGAATGTCGCCCGGCCGCGTGGCGCGGCCGCCGGGCATGTTCTCGGCCATCGGGACGATGCCCAGAACGCGGCGGGGAACCCCCAGCGCCCCGATCGCGCGCATCGCGCCGACGACCGCGGCGCCGCCCGCCATGTCGCTCTTCATCCACTCCATGCCGGCCGCCGGCTTGATCGAGATCCCGCCCGTGTCGAAGGTCACGCCCTTGCCGACCAGCGCCAGCACCGGCTCGGCGGGTGCGTCTGACGGCTCGTGACGCATGATCAGCAGACGCGGCGGCGCCGCGCTGCCCTGGCCGACACCCAGGAGCAACCCCATGCCGAGTTTACGGATGGCGGTCTCGTCCAGAACCTGGGTGGCCACTCCTGTTTCGGCGACAGCTTCCACTGCCCGTTCTGCGAACACGGCCGGAGGCAGCAGGTTGGACGGCTGGTTCGCGAGCTCGCGGGCCAGGTTGGTCGCCGCACCGATGGTGACGCCCCGGGCGACGGCCTCCGTCGTACCGGTGACGCCCTTCCCGTCCGGCCAGACGACGTCGCACGCCGGGGCCGGGCCGTCCGCTTCCGGCTCGCTCTTGTAGCGGGTGTCGGCGAACCCGCCGCTGACGACGCCCTCCCCTACCGCCTGAGCCAACTCCGCCGGTTCCCCGTCGCTCCGGCAGACGAAGGCGAATCGTTGGACACGGCGGGCGCGCGCCACCCGGCTGGCCACCGCCGCCGCTTCGCGCAGGCGGGCCGCCGGTCCTTCCGGCCCGGGCGGTGCACCGACCAGGAGCAATCGCGACGCGCGCCACCCGGCGCCGGTCAGCGCAGTCTCGAACGTCTCGCGGCGTTTTCCCCGGAACGCACCCGAAGACCGGGCCTGTGCGAGCACACCGCCGGTGGCGGCGTCGAGACCGGGAAGATCGTCCAGCGTGTCGGCTGCGGCATCGCCCAGCACGGGAACGGCGAGCAGCGTCGCGTCGGCTGCCGCCGCCGGGGCGCCGCTCGCGCCGGCGGTGGCGGAAGTCGTTGTCGGCATCCCGCAATTATATCGGGCTACAATGAGGAGATTACTGTCTGAGAGGTCAGCCCATGGCTCGTTCATCATCCCGGCGGCGCGGCGCGTTTCTCGGTTTCTCGGTCGGCGTGCTGGCGGTCATCCTCGCCGCCGGGCAGATGTCCGATGGATACGCTGCGTTCCAGCGGCGAGGTCCCGACGACGACCCCCGGCTCCGGCTGCGCGCTACGCCGCGCGTGGGGCTCGCTCCCGCGAGCATTCTCTTCGTCGGAACGCTCGACGGTGGTCCCGACGACAACGAGGAGCTCTACTGCACGACCATCGAGTGGGACTGGGGCGACGACACGTTGTCGGAGAGCACCCCGGATTGCGAGCCGTTCGAGCCGGGCCGGACCGAGATCCGCCGACGCTTCTCGGTCCGCCACACCTTCGACTACGCCGGTCGCTACGAGGTGCGCCTCAATCTGAAGCGCCGGGACGACATCCTCATCTCGGCGCGCACGCGCATCGAGGTGCGCGGCAACCGGTTCCGCTAGCCCGACACTCGTCACCGCCGGCGCCGATTGCCGCCCAACCGGGCCTGACTAGCGGTCTACGCCGTTTCTACGGCGCAGACTGCTAGCCCGACACTCGTCACCGCCGGCGCCGATTGCCGCCCAACCGGGCCTGACTAGCAGTCTACGCCGTTTCTACGGCGCAGACTGCTAGCCGATCACTCTCCCTGGGGCGCACGGCGGCGGGCCGCGAGTGCGGCCCTCCACCGGGAGGCCGAGTCGAAGATCCGGTCCACCGCCCCACCGTCGGCGAGATGGTCTCGAGCCGCCTGAAGCTCCCGGATCAGCGCGTCGAGCGCTGTACCAATCTCGTCCGCGTTCGTGGCGCAGATGTCCCGCCAGATGTCCGCCGGGCTCGACGCCAGCCGCGTGGTGTCCGCCAGACCCCGCCCGCTCAGCGCCAACCCGTCCTCGCCGATGGCATCTCCGACGACATGCATCAGCACGCTGGCGGTGAGTTGCGGCACGTGGCTGAGGAAGGCGAGCAGGCGGTCATGGGCGTCGGGGGCCAGCACGTGAGGCGCCGCGCCGAAGCCGGTGACGAACCGGCGCAGCTTCTCGAGCGCTGCGCCATGGTGGTCGTCGGACGGGGTGAAGAGCCACGGCCGGTCCCGGAACAGGTCCGGACGCGCGTGGTCGATGCCGCCGCGCGGCGCGCCTCCGAGCGGATGTCCGCCGACGAAGGTCAGGCGGGAAGGCAGCGCGCGCGCCGCTGCGACCAGGTCGCGCTTGGTGCTGCCGACGTCGGTGACGATGGCCGCGCCCCGGACGTGCTCTTCGAGGTCGGCAAGCAGGGCCAGATTGGTGCGGACGGGAGCGGCCAGCACCACGAGATCGGCTTCCGCCATCACGACCGGATCGTCCGCAGCGACGTCGATGGCGTGGCGCAGCATCGCGCGCTCGAGCACCGGCTTGTCGTCGACGCCGATCACCAGTCCGGCCGGCCAGGTCTCCCGAATGGCGAGGGCCAGGGACCCGCCAATCAGGCCGAGGCCGACGATTGCCACCCGATCGAACACCGGCGGGACCGACGATGCCGTTCCCGGCTGTATGACCGGCAGGGTGCGAGGCGTGTCCGCCATGGCTGTTGCCCGGGTCAGACGTGCGACGCCGCCACGCGGCGGGCCACCGGCTCCACGCAGATGCTCCGGCCGATGGCCGGGGCGATGATGCGCAGCTCGGACATCAGGCGCTCGAACTGCTCCGGAAACATCGACTGCGCGCCGTCGCTCCGGGCGTGGTCCGGGTCGGGATGCACCTCGATCAGGAGTCCGTCGGCACCTGCCGCCACCGCCGCACGGGCCATCGGGGCCACCTTGTCGCGCAGTCCGGTTCCGTGGCTCGGGTCGACGATGACGGGCAGGTGGCTCAGCTTGTGAATCACCGGGATCGCCGAGATGTCCAGCGTATTCCGGGTGTAGGGCTCGAACGTGCGGATGCCCCGCTCGCAGAGGACCACGTTGCCGTTGCCGCCGGCCAGCACGTACTCCGACGAGAGCAGCCACTCCTCGATCGTCGCCGAGATGCCGCGCTTGAGCAGAATGGGCGTTTGCGACCGGCCGAGCTCCCGCAGGAGGCTGTAGTTCTGCATGTTGCGGGCGCCCACCTGCAGCATGTCGGCGTACCTGCCTACCAGCTCGATCTGGCCGACGTCCATCACCTCGGTCACCAGCTTCAGCCGATGCCGGTCGCAGGCGGCGCGCAGCATGCGCAGGCCCTCCTCGCCGAGGCCCTGGAAGCTGTAGGGCGAGCTGCGCGGCTTGAACGCCCCTCCGCGCAGCATCTTGGCGCCGGCCCCGGCTACCGTGGCGGCGGCGGCATCGACCTGCTCCTCCGTCTCGGCGGAGCAGGGCCCCGCCATGACGATCACCTCGTCGCCGCCGATCCGGAACCCTCCCAGCGAAACGAGGGTGGAAGTCGGCCTGAAGGTGCGGCTGGCCAGCTTGTAGGGCTCGGTGATGCGCAGCACCTGCTGCACGCCGTCCATGACCTCGATCACGCCAGTGTCGAATTCCCGGTTCCCTCCGACCGCCCCGAGCACGGTCTTGAGCGCGCCGGTCGAGCGATGCACGTCGAAGTTCCGCTCGACGAGCGTGGCGATGACGTGCTGAATCTGGTCCTCCGACGCGCGTTCCTGCATGACGACCACCATCGCACTCTACTCCCTGCGCCCGGCGTCTGCCGCCGGGCTACCCGTTCCCGGGCTCTCCTGCATCCCGCAGCCGTTCCAGACGGCGCGACTCGTCGATGATCCGCTCGAACAGGCGGATTATCGCGACGTCCGCCAGGGGACCCGCGTTGACCCGCCGCACGTGATCGAGCACGGTCCGTTCCCGACCAGGCTGGTAGACTTCCATTCCCACCTGCTCCTTGAGCCGCCCGATCTCGTTCGCGCAGGTTGCGCGGGCGTTCAGGAGACGCACGATTTCCTCGTCCAATCGATCGATCCGGCGCCTGTACGCATCGAGCCGCTCCGCGATGTTCTCGGGCGCCGGAGGATCGCCCTGGGACCTGCCTTCCGGCATCTCATTGCTCTCCCGCGCCCACGGACGCGGCGCGGCCCTCGGGAGTGTCGACGTCGCCGCGCAGCCACCGCACGTACCGTTCCACGTCACCCAACACGCTGCTCGGCGCGGCCCGGGCGATGACGTCGATCAATGCGCTGCCAACGACCGCCGCGTCGGCCCAGCGTCCCACTTCAGCCACGTGTTCCGGGCGCGAGATGCCGAAGCCGAGCGCGACCGGCAGATCGGTAGCCCGCCGAATGCGGCCGACCAGTGTCTCGGCGCCGTCGGCGATCGCGCTGCGGGCGCCGGTCACCCCCAACCGCGATATGCCGTAGAGGAACCCGCGCCCCAGCTCCGCCGCCCGGCGGATGCGCGCGTCGGTCGTGGTGGGGCTGAGCAGGAAGATCGGGTCGATTCCGGCGCCCAGCGTCGCGTCGCGAAACCGGTCGGCCTCCTCGATCGGCAGATCGAGTGCGAGCACGCCGTCGACGCCGGCCGCGGCGGCCCGCTCGACGAACTCGGTCGTGCCCATGCGCACGACCGGGTTGGCATAGGTGAACAGCACGATGCCGGCCGAGATGTCCGGCCGCACCTCGGCCACGAGGTCCAGCACGCGGGCGAGCGTGGCGCCGGCGCGCAGGGCCCGTTCCGAGGCCCGCTGAATCACCGGTCCGTCGGCGAGCGGGTCGGAGAACGGCACGCCGACTTCCAGGACGTCGACGCCGGCCCGGTCCAGCACCTGCAGGATCTCGGCGGAACGCTCCAGATCCGGATCGCCGGCCGTCGTGAACGTCACGAGGCCGTGCCGGCCGCGGCGCCGCAAGGTCTCGAACGTACGCTCCAGACGCGACATGCTCTTCCTATCCCTCCGCCGGCTCGCGTTCCCTGATCGCGTCCACATCCTTGTCGCCCCGCCCCGAGAGGTTCACCGCGATGATGTGTTCGCTGCCCAGTTCCGGCGCGAGACGGCATGCGTGCGACACCGCGTGGGCCGACTCGAGCGCCGGCAGAATCCCTTCGGTGCGGGCGAGCAGCCGGAACGCGCCGAGCGCTTCCTCATCGGACGCCGAGGCGTACTCCGCACGGCCGAGATCGCGGAGCCACGCGTGCTCGGGCCCCACGGCGGCGTAGTCGAGCCCGGCCGACACCGAGTGCGTGGGCTCGATGTTGCCGTCGAGGTCCTGCAGGAGATAGCTGCGCGTGCCTTGCAGCACGCCGGCCACCCCGGTGGCGAATCGCGCCGCGTGACGCCCCGCCACCAGCGCCTCGCCACCAGCCTCGACGCCGACCAGCCGCACGTCGCCGTCCTCGACGAAGCCGTCGAAAATGCCCAGGGCGTTGCTGCCCCCCCCGACGCAGGCGACCACGACGTCCGGGGCCCGACCGGCCAGCTCGCCCATCTGCGTACGCGCCTCGCGGCCGATCACCGACTGGAACTCGCGCACCATCAGCGGATACGGGTGCGGGCCCAGCACCGAGCCGAGCAGGTAGTAGGTGTCCCCGACGTTCGTCACCCAGTCCCGCATCGCCTCGTTGATGGCGTCCTTCAAGGTCCGGCTCCCGGAGTCGACCTGCGAGACGGTCGCCCCGAGCAGACGCATCCGATAGACGTTGAGCGCCTGCCGCCGCATGTCGTCGGCGCCCATGTAGACCTCGCACGCGAGCCCGAGCAGCGCGCAGGCGGTGGCCGTGGCCACGCCGTGCTGTCCGGCGCCGGTCTCCGCCACGACCCGCCGCTTGCCCATCCTGACCGCGAGCAACGCCTGGCCGAGCGCGTTGTTGATCTTGTGGGCGCCGGTATGGGCCAAATCCTCCCGCTTCAGAAAGATCCGCGCCACGCCGCCCGATCCCGCGCCGGCTTCCAGCGCGGCCCGGAGGCGGGTCGCCTCGTAGACCGGCGTGGGCCGGCCGACGTAGTGCCGCAGCAGCGCTTCGAGATCGGCGGAGAACGCCGGGTCCCGGCGGGCCTCGCGATAGGCCTCCTCCAACTCCTCCACCGGTGCGACCAGCGTTTCGGGAACGAACCGGCCTCCGTACTCCCCGAAGTACCCGCGCGAGTCCGGATCGCGCCGCCCGAAGCTCGGAGCCGTCATGCGCGTGCCACCTCCTCGAAGAACTCGCGCAGCCGGCCGGCGTCCTTGCGGCCCGGCTGCTCCTCGACACCACTCGATACGTCGATCCCGTACGGCCGGACGGTTTCCAGCGCGGCGCCCACGTTCTCCGGGGCGAGGCCGCCGGCCAGGAAGATCCGGCGGCGGGCGGCCACGCCGGCCGCCACGCGCCAGTCCACGGTTCGTCCGGTCCCTCCCCTGCGTACCGGATCGCGGGCGTCGAGCAGCACTGTGATGTGGCCGGGCACCCGGCCGGCGGCGTCGTGGGTCGTCTCCCCCTCCACCGCCACCGCCTTCAGCACGCGATACGGCAACCCGTCGCACAGCGTGGCCGGCTCGTCTCCGTGAAGCTGAACCGCGGCCAGGCCCACGAGCTCGGCGATACGCCGCACGTCGCTCACCGCGGGATCGACGAAGACCCCGACGGGCGCGACGTCGGCCGGCAGCTCGCGGGCCAATGCCGCCGCCGTCTCGGGCTCGACGTAGCGCGGGCTCCGCGGCCAAAAGACGAAGCCGATGGCCGACGCTCCGAGATCGGCCGCGAGCAGGGCATCGTCCCGTCGCGTGATGCCGCACACCTTCACTTTCGCACGAGCCATGGTTCTCGATCTCGGGCAGTGACGCGGCCGCGGGCACCCCGCGGCGCCGGCTCGACCGCAGCGAGCATCCGCGCGAGGGCGTCGCCGGGGTCGGACCGGCTCATGAGCGACTCGCCCATCAGGAACGCGTCGTACCCCGCGTCGCGCAGCGCCTCCAGGTCGGCCGCACTGCGCAGCCCGCTCTCCGCGACCGCGACGACCCCTTCGGGAATCGCTTCGATCAGGGTCCGCGACGCTTCGAGGTCGACGGCGAGCGTCCGCAGGTTGCGGTTGTTGACGCCGACCACCGCCGCTCCCGCGCCCAGCACCCTGTCGAGCTCCCGCCGATTGTGGACCTCGGCCAGCACGGCAAGCTCCAGATCGGCGGCCTCGGCCGCAAGTCTGCGGAGCGTCCGGTCGTCGAGCGCAGCCGCGATCAGGAGCGCCGCGTCGGCCCCGGCCGCCCGCCCCTCGATCAACTGGTACTCGGAGACGATGAAGTCCTTCTGCAGCAACGGCGCGTCCACCCGCTCGCGCACCGCGCGGAGATGATCGCGCGCGCCGTCGAAAAAGGCGGGCTCGGTCAGAACGGAAATCGCCGCGGCGCCGGCCGCCGCGTAACCGGCCGCGATCTGCGTGGGTTCGTAGTCGGCACGGATCACGCCGCGCGAGGGCGAGCGGCGCTTGCACTCCGCGATCACGCTGCAGCGATCCGGGTCGGCAAGCGCGGCGGCGAAGCGATCCCCGCGAGGTCGCCGGCGCGCCGCGGCGCGCTCGACTTCGTGCAGCGGGCAGCGCGCCCGCCGCTCCTCCACCGCGCGGCGTGTGGCCTCGACTATGGTCTCCAGGAGGTCGGCCGGCGTGGTCTGCACGGCGGCGGTCATCCTCCCGCCTCCGCGGACTGCGAGCTCTGCGCCAGGCGCTCCATCTTCGCCGCCGCGCGGCCGCTCCGCAGTGCGTCGAGTCCCATCTGCACGCCATCCTTCAGCGAGTCGACGCGGCCGGCCACCAGCAACCCTGCCGCGGCGTTGGCGAGCACGAAATCGCGCGGCGGGCCCGCCGCGCCGCCCAGCACCGAGCGTGCGATCCGGACGCTGTCGTCAAGCCCGTCGACGCGCAGCCGGTCCAGCGTCGTCGGCGTCAGACCGAGGTCGGACGGGTGCACATGCAGCGTCGAGACCGTGCCGTCGCGTACCTCGCAGACCTTCGTGTGCCCCACCACCGAGACTTCGTCCAGCCCCTCCGCACCGTGCACCACCCAGGCGCGCTCGGAGCCCAGGTCGGCCAGCGCGCGCGCGACCAGCTCGGCAAGCTCCGGCCGCGGCACCCCGACCACCTGGCGGCGTGCGCCGGCGGGATTGGTGAGCGGGCCGAGCAGGTTGAACGCCGTCCGGATGCCGAGCTCCCGTCGGACCGGGCCGGCGTGCCGCATGGCCGGATGAAACGTGGGCGCGAAGAAGAACGCGATGCCGGCCTCGTCGAGACAGCGCTCGACCACCGCGGGCGGCGCAGTCAGGTTCACCCCGAGCGCCTCGAACAGGTCGGCGCTTCCGCAGCGGCTCGACACCGAACGGTTGCCGTGCTTGGCCACCTCGACGCCGCAGGCGGCGAGCACGACGGCGGAGAGCGACGAGACGTTGAACGTATGCGACCGGTCGCCGCCGGTGCCGCAGGTGTCGAAGCTCGACTCGCGGGGCCGCGACAGGGCCACCGCATGCGCCCGCATGGTGCGGGCGAGTCCGACGATCTCCCGCGGGCGCTCCCCCTTCATGGCCAGGGCGACGAGGAAGCCGGCGATCTGCGCGGGCGTGGCGGCGCCTTGCATCACCTGGTCCATCGCGTCCGCGGCCTGCGCCTCGGTCATATCCTCGCGCCGGAGCAGCGTATCGAGTGTCTCGCGCATGACTCTCAGGGAACCCGGCAGGCGAGGAAGTTGCCCAGGACGCGGCGCCCCTCGCCGGTCAGCACCGATTCGGGATGGAACTGCACGCCATGGACCGGCCATCGGCGATGCCGGACCGCCATGATGGTCCCGTCCTCGCGCGCCGTCGCCGCCACCTCGAGGTCGTCGGGCACCGTGGTTCGATCGACGGCGAGCGAGTGATATCTCCCGGCCGGGAACGGCTCGGTGAGCCCGTCGAACACGCCCCGGCCGTCGTGCTCGACCGTGGACGTCTTTCCGTGCAGCAGGGCCGGCGCGGCCACTACCGCGCTGCCGAACGCGATGCCGATCGCCTGGTGCCCGAGACAGACGCCGAGAATCGGAACCCGCGGCGCGTACGCGCGGATGAGATCGACCGTGATTCCGGCCCGGCGAGATCACGATGCGCTCCACGTCGAGCCGGTCGACGTCGGCCACGGTGAGGGCGTCGTTGCGGACTACGCGCAGCACGGCCCCCAGTTCCCCCAGGTACTGCACCAGGTTGTAGGTGAACGAGTCGTAGTTGTCGATCACGAGCACCATCAACGGTTCCTCGCTCCGGTGGCCGACGGGCCGCGCCCGCTCTCGGCCATGCGCAGCGCACCGAACAGCGCCGACGCCTTGGCCCGCGTTTCCTCGTACTCGGCCGTCGGATCCGAATCGGCCACGATGCCGGCCCCGGCCTGCACCCACGCGCGCCCGTCGCGCATCACGATCGTGCGGATCGTAATGCAGCAGTCGAGATGCCCGGCGAAGTCGACGTAGCCGACCGCGCCGGCGTAGATGCCGCGCCGGGTGGGCTCGAGCTCGTCGATGATCTCCATCGCACGGATCTTCGGGGCCCCGGACACCGTGCCCGCCGGAAAGCACGCCGCGAGGGCGTCGAGCCGGTCGCGGTCGTCGGTCAGCTCGCCGACCACGCGCGAGACCAGGTGCATCACGTGCGAGTACCGCTCCAGGGCCATGTACTGCGGCACCTGCACGGAACCGTAGGCCGAGACCCTCCCGAGGTCGTTGCGGCCGAGGTCGACCAGCATCACGTGCTCGGCCCGCTCCTTCTCGTTCGCCCGCAGCTCGTCGGCCAGCTTCGCGTCGGCCTCGGCGGTCACCCCCCGCGGCCGCGTGCCGGCGATCGGGTGCGTCTCGGCGCGCCGGCCCTCGACGCGGACGAGCATCTCGGGCGACGATCCGACGATGGAAACGCCTCCCAGACGGATGAAGTACATGTAGGGGGACGGATTCACGTACCGCAGCGCACGATAGACGGTGAACGGATCGCTTTCGATCTCGGTCTCGAACCGCTGCGAGAGCACGACCTGGAAGATGTCGCCGGCCGTGATGTAGTCCTTGGCGCGGCGCACGGCGTCCTCGAAGGCCGCCTGCGTCGTGTTCGAGCGAAACGATACGGCGCCCCCCGAGGCGGGCGGCGGCTCCGAGAGCTGGCGCCGCAGCTCGGCCTCCAGAAAGCCGATCCGGGCCAGCGCGAGCGCGTAGCACGCCTCGAGATCGCAGCCCTCCTCCACCTCGGCGTTGGCGATGATCAGGATGCGGTGCTTGACGTGGTCGAAGGCCATGACGGTGTCGAACAGCATGAACGCCGCGTCGTCGCCCGCCTCGGCCGGCTTCGGATGCGCGGCGCGCGCCCGCTCCAGGGTCGGCTCGAACCACCTCGCGGTGTCGTACCCGAGGAATCCGACCGCCCCGCCCGCGAAGCGGGGCAGGCCGGGCACCCGCGGCGCCCGGTAGCGAGCCAGCAGTCCTCGGAGCGCTCCCAGAAACGGTTCGGCCAGCTCCTCGCTGCGGCCTCCCTGCCGGCGGATCGTCCTTCCCTCGGCCGACCGCAGCACGAGGAACGGATCCTTGCCGAGAAACGAGTACCTGGCGAGATGCTCGCCCCCGGCCACGCTCTCGAACAGAAAGGCATGGTCGGCGCTGTCGGCGACCTTCAGGAAGGCCGAGACCGGGGTCAGCAGGTCGGCCAGCACCTCCCGGCAGACCGGCACGAACGTGCCGCCGCGGGCCAGCTCTCGGAACTCGTCGAACGTCGTTGCGGTCATCGTGTCCATGACGGCGCTTCCGTCACGCGGGCTGCGGGGCGGTCCTCTGGGCCCCTTGCGCCTGCCGGGCGAGATCCTGCTCGGCCGCCCGCCTGAACAGATCGGCGGACGGCGTCTCGCCCGTCCACCACGCGAACTGGCGCACGGCCTGCGCCACGAGCATGTCGAGTCCGCCGATGGTGTCGCACCCCGCACGCGCCGCGTCCGCCATCAGGCGGGTCTCCGGCGGGTTGTACACGAGGTCGTACACCAGGCGTCCATCGAACGGCCCGTCCGGCAGCGGGCTCCGGGCGGCCGCGGGCCACGTCCCCAGCGGCGTGGTGTTGACCAGCAGGTCCCACGACCCCGGGCGCGGGGGCAGCGGCGCGGCCCGGGTTCCGGGCGCCACGGCGGCGACGGCGGCGGCCCGTTCCGGGCGCCGCGCGCAAACGGTCACTTCCGCGCCCTCGCCGCGCAGCGCGAACGCCGCGGCTCGGGCCACGCCGCCCGACCCGAGCACCGTCGCCCGCGCACCGGCCAGCGCCATGCGGCCGGCCAGCGGCGCCAGCAGTCCGTGCACGTCGGTGTTGAGGCCTTCCCAGACCCCGCCGGCGAGAGGGCGCACCGTGTTCACCGCGCCAATCGCGTTGCCGATGGCATCCTGCTCGACGACGTGTGGCACGATCGCTTCCTTGAAGGGCGCGGTGACGCTGGCGCCCCGCAGTTGGACGGCGTCGGCGAAGGCCAGGAAATCCTCCACGTCGGCGGCCTCGAGCGGCAGGTAGACCGCGTCGATGCCGTGCGCCCGAAAGCCGGCGTTGTGCATCGCCGGGGAGAGCGAGTGACCGATGGGCGACCCGAGCACGCCGTAGACCGCGGTGCCCTCCGAGAGCTCCCGAAAGCGGAACTGCTCCCGCATCCGCGCAAGGTCGATCTGCCCGGGCGCGATCCCGTCCCCCGCGTAGGTCCAGCACGAACCGAACCGGCCGGCCAGCACGCGCGACGGGATCCCCGCCGCCCCCATGCCGATCAGGACCCGGCTCTCGTCGTCGCGCCCCAATCTCGCCACCCGCACCGATTCCGTCAGGCTCCCCGCGGCCGCCGCGATCTTGACTACCTCGGCTCCGGTGGCCCGCATCGATCGATAGCGGCCCTCCAGATCCGGCGGCACGCCGTCGAAGACGTGGAACGACAGGACCACCCCGCGGCCGCCGCGGGCATCAAGGACCTCATCCGCGAATCCGGCTCGCTGCTCCACGTCGACGTACTCGGCGCCGAGGCGGCAAGCCTCCAGCAGAATGCGGCGGCGCTCGGCCTCGCTGCCCGCGAACGCGCCTCCCTCCCAGGTCGGCCGGCAGGTGGCCACCACCGGGTGACGGCGGTCCGCCAGCGCGCCGCCGACGTCCGGATCGGCCACGCCGTCCAGGCGCAACTCCACGAGATCCGCCCCCTCCTGAGCATCGCGCCGCGCACGCAACTCGGACGTCGTTTCCGCCGTCACCGTCGCGCACAACCGGGTCCTGCCGTCGGCCATTCGTTTCCGCTGCCCACAAAAAAAGCCTCTTCACCCTGGGGGTTGAAGAGGCTGGGTTGTCCTGTCCAGTGACGCTCCTGTCAGCCAGCCCCTCCCTGCGAGGCGGTAAACGTGCGTCGCCACCAATAGGCCCGACCCGTCACCGCGTCATCGGGATTGCGCATCGCCTTGGCCGTGAGAGGCATCACCGCCGCCGTTCGCTCGGCTGCGCGAGCCAGCTTCTGACGGTAGCAGAGGTAGATCGGAGTGTCAATTGCGGTTGCCGGGAACCGCTTGACGGTATGATGGTTCCCGACGGAAGGAAGCCCGGTCGCCATGAGACTCACGCCAAGCCGCTTTTCGGCCGTTGCCGCGGGTATCGCGCTTGGGGCCGCGACGCTGGCCCCGTTGCCGGCGGTCACCTCGCGGATGCCGGTGGACGAGGTCGAGGTCGGGATGCGGGGCTTCGGCGTCACGGTATTCGGCGGAGCGACCCGCGAGCGGTTCGACGTACAGGTGCTCGGGGTGCTCACCAACGTGCTCGGTCCCCGGCGCTCGCTCATCGTCGCCAGGCTCGAAGGCGGTCCGCTGGCGCAGACCGGGGTCATCCAGGGCATGAGCGGCAGCCCGGTCTACATCGACGATCGGCTGGTGGGCGCCGTCTCCTACGCGCTCGGGTCGTTCTCCCGCGAGGCGATCGCGGGCATCACCCCGATCGAGGAGATGGCCGCGACGGACTCGACCCCGCTGCTTGCCGCCCGGCGGTGGTCCACGCCGCTTCCGCCGGCGCGCGCCGTCACACGGGACACGCTGGTCGACGTCGTCGCGCGAGCCCTGCCCCCCGCCGAGCCGTTCGCCCGGCGCCCGGGCGACGTCCGCGCCGCCGGCCTGCCGGCGGTCGCCGCGGGGCGGCTCGGCGCGTTGCTGCGCCCGATTGCGACACCGCTCGTGCTGAGCGGGTTCACGCCCGAGATCCATGACCTCTGGAGCGCCGCGTTCGGCGCCGGCGGCCTCGTTCCCACGGTGGGAGGCCAGCGCGCGGGGGCGTCTCCCAGCGTCGACGACGGGCCGCCCCTGGAGCCGGGAGACCCGATAGGGGCCAGCCTGATCCAGGGCGACCTGGCCATGGCGGGAACCGGCACGGTCACTCTGGTGGAGGAGGGTCGGGTGTATGCCTTCGGCCACCCGTTCTACAACCTCGGACGGGCCCAGTTGCCGATGACGCGAGCGCACGTCACGACGCTGCTGCCGAGTCTCGCGATCTCCTCGCGGCTCGCCACCATCGGCCCCGTACTCGGGACGATCGACCAGGACCGATCGACGGGCATCTACGGGAGTCTGGGGAGCGGACCCGAGCTGATTCCCGTCACGCTGTCGATCTCGGCCGGCGACCGCCGCCTGCGCGAGCGTTTCTCGTTCGAGATCATCGACGACCCCTTGTTCACGCCGATCCTGACGCTGACCGGCGTGCTCAACACGTTCCTTTCCTGGAACCGCGACGTCGCCCCCAGCAGCACCTACGAAGTGTCGGGGACCGCCGCCCTGGGAGGCGGGTACGGCAACGTGGCGTTCGGCAACGTCTTTACGGGACAATCGGCCGCCTTCAGCGCGGCGCTCTCGGCGACCACGCCGCTGATGTCTCTGCTCGGCAACCGATTCGGACCGGTCGAGGTGGAACGCATCGACATCGATATCAACACCTACGAACGCCCCCGCACGGCCACGCTGGAGCAGGTCCGCATCGACGCGGATCGCATCCGGCCCGGTGATACGGTTCCGATCGGGGTGGCCGTCCGTACGGTCGAAGGTGTCGCGATAACGAATACGGTCGACGTCGAGCTGCCTCGCGACGTGATCGGCTCCGTGCGGCTCCTGGTGGCCGACGCAACGACGCTCGACCGCCGCGAGGTGCAGGCCGGGCGGCAGCCGCAGCAGGCCCGCTCGCTGCCGCAGTTGATCCGGGCCCTCAGCACGGGACGGCAGCAGGACCGCCTGTACGTGCAGTTGCTGGCCTCGCGACCCGGCGCCGTGGTGCGCGGGCAGCCGCGGGCGGGGTTGCCCCCGTCGGTTCTCGCGGTGCTCGACGGTGATCGTGCCGGCGGCGACGTGACCCGCCTGCGCGAAGCGACGCTGGGCGAATGGGAGGTTCCGATCGGCTACGTCACCTCCGGCTCCCGCCAACTCTCCTTCACGGTCGAGGCCGAATGACGTCTTTCGCGCGCCGGCGCATCACGGGAGTTGCCGCCGCCGCGGTCGCCGCGGTCGTTGCAATCGTCGTCGTGTCGGCAGCCTCCCCGGTCTTCTGGCGCGTCTCCACACAGGCGGAGTTCCTGCGCGGCAGGGCGGACAACGTTTCCATCGACGCCGGCGGGCGGCTGCTGCTGGGGCCGAATGCCGAGCGCGTGCATGCCACGGGCCTCCCGTTTCTCTGGTCGCTGGTGCAGACGGAAGGAGCGCTGTGGGTCGGCGGCGGCGCTCCCGGCGCCGTCTACCGCGTGCCTCCCGCCGGTGAAGCAAGCACCGTCCTCGATGGCGCCTCCGGCGACGTGCAGGCGCTGGCGGTCGGGGCGGGCGGGACCGTGTACGCCGCGCTGTCGCCCGGCGGACTGATCGTCGCCCTCGACGCCCGCGGCACGCGGCGCGACGTGTTCGACGCCGAGGAACCGTACGTCTGGGCGCTGGCGACGGGCTCCGACGGATCGCTGTACGCGGGCACCGGCAATCCCGGACGGATCTACCGCATTCCGCCGGACGGCAGCGCGGCACTGCTGTACGACACCGGCGCCGCGCACGTCCGGTCGCTCGCAGTGGACGCGCAAGGCCGTCTCATCGCCGGCACCGGCTCGCCCGGCCGCGTGCTGCGCCTCGACGCGGCGGGGCGCGCGTTCGTGCTGCTCGACACGCAGCACGACGAGATCACGTCGATCCGCCTGGCCCGCGACGGCGCTGTCCTGGCGCTGGCCGCCGGCGGCGCCGCGGCGCCGATCTCGGCAGGCCCGCCCCCCGCCGCGGCGGCTGCTTCCGCTACCCCGGTGGTGACCACCAGCGTGTCGGTGACGGTGACGGCCAGCGCTCCGGCCACGCCGGCGGCGGCCCCGTCCGGGCCGAGCACCGGCGCCGCCGCGCCCTCGACCGCATTGGGCGGCGCCGTGTATCGCATCGCGCCGGACGGCATCTGGGACGTGGTGTGGCAGTCGACTGCGGACACTCCCTATGACGCCGTGATCGACGCAGACGGCGCCGTCGTCGTCGGCACCGGTCCGGACGGAAAGATCTTCCGCGTGCAGGGCCGGCCGCGGACGACGGTGCTCCTCACCCGCGCCGCCGCCGGGCAGGTCACCCGTTTCGTCGACGGACCGGACGGCCAGACCTACTTCACGACGGCCAACCCGGGCAACCTGCACCGTCTCGCCTCGAGCCGGGCCGGCAGCGGCACCTACGTTTCCGATGTGCACGATGCGCGTACGGTGGCGACCTGGGGCACGATTCGCTGGCGCGCGAGCACGCCGGGCAACAGCTCCGTCCGCCTGCATACCCGCGCGGGCAACACCGCGGTGCCCGGCGAGACCTGGAGTCCGTGGTCCGAGGCGTACACCGTTCCGGCGGGCACGGCCATCAGCAGCCCCAAGGCGCGCTACCTGCAGTGGAAGGCGGAGTTCGAGGGGGCCGGCGTCGCACCGGCGCTCTTCTCGGTCACCGCGGCCTACCTGCCGCGCAACCTCGCCCCCGAGGTCACGCAGGTCACGGTCCATCCCCCCGGACGGGTCAACCTGCGGGCGTTTCCGACCGACCCGCCGATAGCCGGACTGGACGCCGAGCGCGATCCTGCGGCCCCGCCGCCGGCGCCCGGCGCGGCGCAGACGCCGACCCTGGGCCGGCAGGTCTATCGCAAGGGCCTCCAGTCCTTCGCCTGGGAGGCGCGCGATCCCAACGACGACCCGCTCCGGTTCGAGATCCGCTACCGCGAGGAGACCGCCGCCGAATGGCGGGTGCTGCAACGGGACCTGACGACGCGCCTCTTCACCTGGGACACGACGTCGACCCCGGACGGCACCTACGTCGTACGCATCGTCGCCACCGACGCCGGAGCGAACGCACCGGGCCAGGCGCTGACGGCCCTGCGCGACACCGCGCCCTTCGACGTCGACAACACCCCACCCCGCATCGTCGTCGAGAGCCTGACCCCGTCCGGGAACCAGGTGCGGGTGCGTCTGCTGGTCTCCGACGCGCAATCGACTCTAGATCGCGTGGAGTACAGGGTGGACCCCGATCACTGGCAGGCGGCCTATCCGGCGGACGGCATTGCCGACGAGCGCGAGGAGCGCTTCGAGCTGGCCGTGGCGGCCGCGGACGTCGACCGCCTGGTGCTGCGCGTCACCGACGCCATGCGGAACACCGCCACGGCCTCGGCTCGCTGATCTCTCGCGGCGCCGGGTCTCCGGCTACGCGGTGGGCGCGAAGGCGAAGTCGCGGCCGTCGGACATCGACGCGTCGGCCAGGATCGTCACCTGCTCGACCACCCAGACCATGTTGACCGCCACCGGCGCGCCGCGGTACTCGGCCGGCAGGAACCGCGAGCCGTAAGCCGAGTCGACCAGCCCGTGCCAGCTCAGCGGGTCCGGCCCGCTCGACCCGAGCACCTCGATTCCCGAGACCGTTCCCTCCCGCGTGACGACGACTGCGAACGTCACTCCGGTCGGGCGGCCGGGCAGCGGCATCGGCTCGGGCAGGGTCAGCAGCACCGCTTCGGGGCTCAACTGCGGTGCCACCATTCCGGTCCGAAGCTGCACGGGATTCTCGTTCGAACCGGGATTCGAAAGAGCCTCCATCATCGCCGCCAGCGAATCCGGGCTCTGCACGGTACTGACGGCGCTGGCTGCGGCCAACGCGCAGAGGACGGTCACCGCACAGGCGGCGCCGGCCAGCCAGACTCTGTGCAGGTTGTCCGCCAGGCCGCGCATGCCGGTCGTACGGGCCACTTCCCGTTCCGCGGCGATGCGGCTCAGCACCATGCCGCCGACCACGCGCAGGCGCTCGACGAGATCGTCGTCCAGCCGATCTCCCGCCGCCAGCCGCACGGCGCGGCTCAGCTCGCGCTGCTCGTCCGCGAGACGAACGCAGGCCGGGCATTCGTCGAGGTGCGCGTCGACGGCAATCCGGTTGCCGACGCTGAGCTCGTCGTCGATATAGGCGGCCAGACGCCGCCGCGTCCATCTGCAGGTCACCTTGGCCAGAGCTCCTTCATCGATTCGCGGAGCGCGGCGCGCCCGCGTGCGAGTCTAGACTTGACCGTACCCACCGTCACGCCGAGCGAGAAGGCGATCTCCTGGTACCGCATGCCGTGGAACTCCCGGAGCACCAGGGCCGACCGCTGTTCGAACGGCAGCGCGCCGATGGCCGCCCGCATGCGCGTCGCGAGCTGCCGCCGCTCGAGTCGTACGTCGGCTCCCGGTTGATTGGTGGCCCGCAGCTCGCCGTGGGTGGACGCGTAGTCCTCCAGCGAAACTTGCGCGTCCCGCCGCCGCCGCGTCCAGGACCGCTGCCGGTTGCGCGCCTGGTTGACGACAATGCGATAGATCCAGGTCCTGAGAGTCGCGTCTCCGCGGAACCTCGCCAGGGTCCGGAACACGCGCAGGAAGACCTCCTGCGAGACGTCGAGCGCCTCCTCGCGGTCCCCCAGCAGGGCGAGGGCGAGCTGGAACACCATCGCCTGGTGCGTTTCGACCAGCCGGCGGCACGCCTCCTCGTCCCCTTCGACGCACCGGTCGATCAGAGACGTGTCGGTCGCGGGAACGGCCGACCATTCGACAGCCGATGCAGATCTCAAGAGCTCCACCAGAGGCCGCGTTCGCGGCCTTCGCCGTCCCGTCAAGAGTCGCGTACCGCCGGCCCGAACGCAAGTGCAAGCGTGGTCTTGCGGCCGCGCAATGACCCGCGCCGAGCCCCTGTTCGTTTGGACACCGGCGGTGCCCGAAGGTTCCCTGATTCCTGCTACGATCCGCTCGGTCGCCGATAGCGCGGCCTGCCCAATGCTGAACGGCCTCTTCGTCTCGGTCGCGCTGGCCTCCGTCCTTCTCGCCGCAGCCACCGGTCGGATGGAGGAGCTCACCGGCTCGATCCTGACGTCCGCGCGCAGCGCGGTAGACCTCGCGATCGGGCTCGTCGGCGTGATGGCCTTCTTCCTGGGGTTGATGCGCGTCGCCGAGAACGGCGGCCTGATGGCCACCATCGCCCGCCTCGTACGTCCCGTCATGCGCCGGCTCTTCCCCGACGTGCCGGACGACAGCCCGGCGATCAGCGCGATGATCCTCAACATCGCCGCCAACATGATGGGCCTGGGCAACGCCGCCACGCCGTTCGGCATCAAGGCGATTCAGGAGCTCGACAAGCTGAACAGCCGGCCGGGCACGGCCACCAACGCGATGGCGCTGTTTCTCGCCATCAACACGGCCGGACTGGCCGTGTTGCCCAGCGGCATGATCGGCGTGCGGGCCTCTCTCGGATCCGAGGATGCGGCCGGCATCTTCTTCCCGACCTGGTTCGCCAGTGGATCGGCAACGATCGTCGGCATCACCGCCGCCATTCTGCTGTCGCGGGCCGGCCGCTACCGCCGTACGGCGCCTCCGCCTGTCGAGGCCGCGACGACGCGGGCGCCGGAGCCCGCAGGAACGCAGGAAACGCCGGTCCCCGACGGCGCGGCGGCCGGACCGGAGGCAGCCCCGGAGCCTTCTCCGAGGCGGGTCTGGGTTGCCAGGGCATTCTGGATCGGCCTGCTGGCGCTGGCTCTCCGTGACTTCGTCGCCCGGCTGGCTACGGAACCCGCGCTGGACGCGTTCCGCGGCATGACCTCGTTCTGGATGCTGCCGGCCCTGGTTTCAGGCCTTGTCCTGTATGGCTGGGTCCGCCGCGTCCGCGTTTACGATTCCGTGGTCGAAGGGGCGAAGCAGGGCTTCGACGTCGCCCTGCGGATCATTCCTTTTCTGGTCGCGATACTCGTGGCCATCGGCATGTTCCGCGCCGCCGGCGGCATCGACGCTCTCGTGACCGTGCTGGGACCGATTACCGCCCTCATCGGCATGCCCGCCGAGGTGTTGCCGATAGCCGTGCTCCGCCCCCTGTCCGGCTCCGGCTCGCTGGGCGTGGCGGCGGAAACGCTGCAGACCTACGGTCCCGACTCGCTGATCGGGTATCTGGCCAGCACCGTCTACGGCAGCACGGAGACCACCTTCTACACGCTGGCGGTGTACTTCGGCGCGGTCGGCGTGCGGAACACCCGCCACACCCTGCCGTCCTGCCTGCTGGCCGATGTCGCCGGGATTCTCGCGGCGACGTTCATCGTGAACTTGCTGTTCGGCTGACCGAGAGGGATCAGGGGTCGAACGGAATGGCGTCGAGCGTCTCTTCGTCTTCCGGGAGCACCGTCTCTCCCGCCGGCAGGCGGTTGCCGCGCAGGATGTGCGCGACGATCTCGGCAGTCTGGGCGGCAGTCAAGGTTCCCGGCGCATCCTGAGGCATCGTCTCCCGGATGTATCCGAACATCTCGCCCAGCGAGCGGCCTCGCCAGGCGTTCCGGAAATTGTGATCGCCGAGCAACGCCGCCATCTCCGGAACGAACTGGCGGATCGCGCCGTGACACACGGCGCACTGGTCGTCGTACAGGACCGCGCCGCGATCGGCCTGCCCGGTCGTGTAGACGCCGTCCCGCACGGATGGCGCCGACGGCTCCTGCGCGGCAGAAAGAGCGGCGGCCCCCACCGCCAGGGTGAGGGCCGCCCAAGAAAACGCGCATGCCGTTGCGGCTACTGATCCAGGATCAGCGTGGCGTTGCGCTTCGGCACCTGGCCGCCGGTCCGGATCTCGGCGATCTTCTCGACCGTCTCGATCTCGACCACCGCGACGCTGTTGTTCCCCGACAGCGAGATGTAGGCGTACTTGCTGTCCGGGGTGATGGTGACCCAGTTCGGCGAGTGGCCCACGCGGACGCCGCCGACCAGCTCCAGGTCCGGCACCGTGTAGACGTAGACGCTGCTGTTCAGGCTGCTGTTGGCGACGATGTACTTGTTGTCGGGGGTCACGCCGATGCCGTGCGCGGTGTTGCCGCCGTGGCCGGGCGTCCGCTCGTCGGGCGGCACCTCGGGATACTCGATCCGGCGGACTTCCTTGCGCGTGTCGAAGTCCACGACGCCGAAGCCGTTGAAGTTCGAGAGCTGCGCATAGATGTGGCGGGTCGAGCCGTCCGCGTTCACGTCGAAGGTCATCGGGCGGATGCCGAGATCGAAGTAGGTGGTCCACACCGGCCGGTCGGTCGCCGTATCCACCACGGTGATGTTGCGCCCGCCGACCATGCCGGCGATGGCGTACTTGCCGTCCGGCGTGACGTAGGTGTTGTGCACCCCGCCATGGACGGAGATGACCGCGACGATCTCGTTCGACTCGGTGTCGAGCACGTCGAGCGCGCCGGGGGCCTGTGCGATGGCCGTGTAGACCTTCTTGCCGTCCGGCGTGACCGCGATGTTGTTGGGCCGCCCGCTGAGCGGAACCTTCTTGATCACCTTCAGCGCCGCAACGTCGACGATGTCGATCGTGTCGTCGGACTCGTTGGCCACGTACAGCCACTTGCCGTCGGGGGACGGCGCCGCGCCGTCACGCCGACCACCTCGTTGGTGACCGGATCGATGAAGTGCACGTTGTCGCCCGCGCTGTTGGTCTGGACGATCCGCACGGTGCCCTGCGCCGCCGCGGTCAGGGGCAGGAGGAGGATCGCCGCCGCCGCCAAGTAACAGATTGACCGGTGTTTCATCGCCATCCTTCAAGCTCCTCTGTTGTGAGATCCTGCTTTCGCTCGGTCTACTGTCCGGCCGTCTCGCCGTTCACCCAGGCCGCCAGGGTCTGGAACCACGGGTCTTCCTGCGAGCTGAACTGCCGCCCGCCGTTGTGGAACTCGTCCCCGCCCGCGTCCGGCTCCAGCGGATGCATCAGCAGGCGGCTGGCCAGCGGGTCGCCCGGCACGACGAGACGGGAGACCGCCTCGAAGTTGGCCCGCGACTGCTCCTCGTCCCACTCCGTGGCGCCCCGCTCCATCTCCTCCAGGAAACCGACGCGTCCGCCCTCGGCGTGGCAGACGACGCAGCGGGTGAAACCCGACTTGCGTTCCAGAAAGATCGGCTGGACCTGGCTCCGGAAGAACTCGAAGTCCAACTCCACTGTCGCCTCGGCCGGTTGCTGCCCCATTAGCGCCGTAAAGGCCAGGATCATGATCACGGCGAGTCCTCCTTCCTTGTCACGCGGCCACGGCGCGCACGTGCGCACCGTGACCCGATAGACTCGTCCGGCGATTCTACCATCGCAGGAGCACCTCGGAACGGATGGAAATCGCATCGATAGCGGCGCGCCGCGCTTCCCCGGTCCGGAAACGCTCTCGGAACGGGTAGAATCGCTTGGATATCAGGCGCGACCGATCCAGGAGGTGCAGCGATGACACTCTCGCGACGCAAGGCGCTCTCCATTTCCGGCTCCACCCTCGCCGGACTGTCCCTCGGTGTCGTCGGGCCCGGACGTCCCGGTGCGATCCAGGCCCAGGAGACGCAGGACTGGCCGGACCGGCTCGTCGAGCGGCCGCTCCGCGAGGGTTTCCCGGCCCCGCTGCCACTGAATCCCGACGGGTCGGCCCCCGACCATCCGGAGAGCGCGGCCGGAGCGATCACCGACCCGCTGATGTGGCGCACGGCGGGCCGGCGGACACCGGAGATCGAGTTCGACTACCGGCGGATGGCGATCCGGGTCGATACGCGCGGCATGGCGCGGCTGTCCGGCACGCTGCGCTTCTCGGACCTGGAGCAGCTTCCGGTCGTGTCCGGCACCTGGCTGCTGCAGTGCGGCGCGCCGAATCCGCGCGGCATCGTCAAGTGGACCGGCGTCCGCTTCAGCGACTTCGCCGACATGTTGGGCGTGATCCCCGAGGTGCACTACTGCCGCTTCGTCGGTTCCGACCGCTTCTACGCGGACGAGCCGATGACGACGCTGCGGCAATCGCAGGTAATCCTCGCGTGGCTGATGAACGACGAGCCGATCCCGCCGCGGCACGGGGCTCCGCTGCGGTTGATCGTTCCCTTCCGCTACGGGAACCGGAGCGTGAAGGCGATCACCGAGATGACCTTCAGCACGCCGGGGCCGCGGATGCCGCCGTTGCCGGGCTAGTCGCTCACGCGCGTGAACTTCTGGTTCCGCCGCCCGCCGACCGTCTCGGCGGCGTACAGGTCGCCTTGTGAATCGATCACGATGGTGTGGGGAAAGGTGAACTCCCCCGCCATATGCCCGGATCCGCCGATGCTGCCGACGATGTCGCCGCTCTCCCGCTCCAGGATCCAGATGCGGTTGCTGCCGAGGTCCACGACGAACAGGTGCCGCTGCTCGGGGTCGCGCGAGAGCTCGATGTCGGTGGCCCGTAACGTCGCCTCGCCGTACGCGGCGGGGTCGACCGGGATGATGCGCTGCAGGTTGCCCTCCCGATCGAACACCTGGATGCGGTTCTGGCCACGGTCGCAGGCATAGACGAGACCGTCGTTACCGAGCACGACGCAGTGCGGGTGTCCCCCGCCGCCCTCCACGAACTGCCCCTCGCCGCTCCCGGCCGAGCCCCACTGGCGCAGATAGTTGCCCTCGCGGTCGAAGACCACGATGCGGTGGTTGCCGTAGCCGTCCGCGATGTACACCGAGCCGCGCTCGCCCGTCACCGGATCCGGGTTCGGATCGACCGCGATGTCGGCCGGGGCGTTGAGCAGGGTCCGGCTGCTGTTGAACCCCGGCTCGCCGCAGGTCGGATGGGGAGCGTTCGGGTTCAGCGTGGGCGGACCGTCGCAGACGCCCTTGGTGCCGATCTGCAGGAGCATCTGTGACCCGTCGTGAGCCCATTTCTGGACCACGCCGTCCGAGTTGCCGGCGATCCAGATGTTGTCCATCTCGTCCACGAAGCAGCCGTGGATCCGCGCCGTCCTCGGTGAGCGTCGGATCGCCCCAACTCGCGGCGACGTTTCCGGCCCTGTCGTAGAGAATCACCGGCGGCGACGGGATCGACTGCGAGCCCTCCTGCGGCAGCAACCCGTTGGGCAGGAAGCCCCGGTTGACGGTGACGACGCGGTCGTGCGAGTCGATGCAGCTCGCACCCACCATCCCGGTCACCCACTGCCGCTCCAGGCCGTCGTCGTCCGTCATGGTCGGCAGCGGCTTGGGCCAGAACGGGTCGACCCGATACGCGGGGGCCGGCCCCGCGTCCTGGGCCGCGGGCAGCGCCATCCAGAGCGCGCCGCCGAGCAGCGCCGCGAGCAAAACGCCCGCGCGAGTACGCCGTCCGCTGAACAGTGCGCCGGCAGGTCGTTGCTTCATGGTTCCTCCTTATACCACCTGCACGGGAGTGCCGCGAGCACGATCTGCACTCCGCGCCGGCGAACCCTGGAAAGCGACTACCGTCTCGGGGCTGCTAGAGTAGGGCACGCGCGCGACCTCTCGGTCGCGTTGGGAGTTTCGCTGGGGCGAAACTCCTGTGAAGCCAGCCTTCAGGAGTCGGAAACACGAGATGAGGAGGTTTCGATGAGCACGACATACGCAACACGTGGCACCAGCTCGCGGCGAGCACGTTGGATCGCCGGGGCGACCGTCGCCGGACTGGCGCTCGCCGGCGGACTCGCCGTCGAGGATGTCCAGGCCCAGGAGCGGACGCGGATCAACAAGGTGATCGAGGCGATCGAGCAGGGCCGGCCCGCCATCGCCAACCAGGACTGGCGCTTCGTCGACATGGAGCACTCGCCCTTCTCGGCCGGGGGGATCGTGGATGCCTTCGCCGAGGCGGATCAGGACCGCGACGAGCAGGGCCGCATGCGGCTGACGCCGATGGTGCGCATCCCGCAGGAGGGCGACGAGGACTTCAAGTGGGCCGTCAAGCAGGTCCTCGACCTCGGCGGCCTCGGCGTCATCGTCCCGCACGTCGACACCGGCGAGGAGGCCGTGCGGCTCGTCCAGGCGGCGCGGTATCCCCCGATGCAGAACGACGCGCAACCCGAGCCGCGCGGCGAGCGGGGCTGGGGGCCCGGCCGGGCGACGCGCCTGTGGGGCGTGGACACCGCCGAGTACCACGCACGGGCCGACGTGTGGCCGCTCGACCCGGACGGCGAGCTCTTCGTGGTGGCCATGGTCGAGTCGGCCGAGGCGGTCGCGAACATTGAAGCCATCCTGGCCGCGCCGGTCAGCGCGATCATGGTCGTGCCGGGCGACATGAGCATCGACCTCGGGCTCGGACCCGCACCCGGGCCGGAGAACCATCCGGAAGTGGATGCCATGTACGACAAGGTCCTCGCGGCGTGCCAGGCGCAGGATCGCGTGATCTGCGGCTGCGGGGACGGCGCCGTCCGGCTGCAGCAGCGCATCGACGA
>JAGWAH010000132.1 GCA_021296515.1 Acidobacteriota bacterium
CGAGCCCATCGCCGAGGTCGAGACCGACAAGACCACCGTCGAACTCGAAGCCCCGGCCGGCGGCGTGCTCGCCGAGATTCGCATCCCGGCGGGCGCCCAGACGATCGCAGTGGGCACGGTGCTGGCTCTCGTGCGTGGGGGCGCGACGGGTGAGACCGGGACTCGTGCCCGACCGGCGGAGACCGTGTCCGGCTCCGGAGCCGGAGCGTCGACGCCGGCGCCGGCATCGGGAGCCGTCGACAACGGCCTGACGGCGCCGGTGCGGGAGACCGCCCCGGGTGCCGCCGCAACCGCGGTCTCGCCTGGGGAAGCAGAGCAGACGGTCGGGACGTCTCCAGCCACCACCGATGCGCCCGCATCGCCGCTGGCGCGACGGATGGCCGAGCTCGCCGGGCTGGACCTCTCCGGCGTGGCCGGTTCCGGCGCCGGCGGACGGGTGATGAAGGTGGACGTGGAGCGCCTGCTGCGCCCGTCGGCAGAGGGCGACGCGGGCCCGGCTCAGGCCAGCGCGCGGGCCTCCGAACCACCCGCTCCTGCATTGCCGACCGTCGCGCCGGTCTCGGACCTGCCCCATTCGGATCGGCCGCTGACCGCGATGCGCCGGGTCACCGCGCAGCGCATGGCCGAGGCGAAGCGCTCGGCGCCGCACTTCTACCTGGAGGCCGAGTGTGCGGTCGATGCCCTGCTGGCGCTGCGCGAGACGACGAGCCCGGCGGACGGGGCCGGCGCGCCGACGCTGAACGACGTCGTCGTCCGGGCCGCGGCGCTGGCGCTGCGGGAGGTCCCGCTCGCCAACTCGGCGTGGACTGGCGACGCCTTGCGCGTCTACGACCGGGTCGATCTGGCGGTCGCGGTAACCACCCCGGGCGGTCTCGTGACGCCGGTGATTCGCGCCGCGGACACGAAGCCGTTGGCGGCGATCGCCGCGGATCTGCGCCGGCTCGCGGCGGACGCCCGCGCCGGCCGCCTGCAGCCCGCCGACTATCAGGGCGGCACCTGCACGATCTCCAACCTCGGCATGTACGGCGTGTCGAGCCTCTACGCCATCCTGAACCCGCCGCAGAGTTGTATTCTCGGGGTCGGCGCCGTCACCGAACGGCCGGTCATCCGCGACGGCGCGGTCGCGGTGGGCTCGACGATGACGGTCACGCTCTCGGCCGATCACCGCGCCATCGACGGCGCCACCGGCGCGGAGCTGCTGCGTGCGCTCAAGGCGCTTCTCGAGGATCCGCAACAGGTCTACGGGTGACCGCCGCGGCCCGGCACCCCCTCGGTTTCAACCCGGCAAGGACAGGTCCCAGATGTCAGCCACGTACTCGACTTTCGCCTCCACCGTACAGGGAGAGACCGCGTTCACCGTGCTCGCCGTGGCCAAGCGCCTGCTCGCGGCGGGCAAGGACGTCATCGAGCTGGAGATAGGCGACAGCCCGTTCCCGACCTCGCCGGCCGCCCTCGACGCCGGCGTCCGCGCCGTCCACGAAGGCCACACGCACTACGGGCCGTCGCTCGGCCTGCCCGATTTCCGCGCGGCCGCCGCGGCGCACCTGGAAGGGCAGTACGGTCTCCCGGTGACCGCCGCGCACGTGGTGGTCGGACCCGGTGCGAAGATCTACGAGCAGTTCTTCTGCGAGGCGTTCGTCAACCCCGGCGACGGGGTGCTCGTATTCAGCCCCCACTTTCCGACCTATCCGGCGAACATCCAGCGCCGTGGCGGGCGGATGGTGGTCTCGAAGCTGCGCGCATCCCACGACTTCCGCCCGAGCCTGGAGGACGTCGAGCGCTTCCTCGCCGAGGACCCAAGCCCCAAGGCGATCTTCCTCAACAGCCCCCACAACCCGACCGGCGGGGTCGCGACGCTCGACGATCTGGCCGGGCTCGCCGACCTGATTCGCGGCCGGGACGTCGCGGTGTTCAGCGACGAGCCCTACGACGCGATGGTCTGGCGCGGCCGGCATCATACGCTGCTGAGTCAGCCCGGCATGTTCGAGCACTGCGTCGCCGCCTACACCTTCAGCAAGTCCTTCAGCATGAGCGGATGGCGGCTCGGCTTCGCGGTGGGCAGCCCCGCCACGATCGAGGTGATCGGGACGCTGACGAACACGGCGCTGTCGTGCGTCCCGCCGTTCACGCAGATCGCCGGCATGGCCGCGATGGCCGATGACGGACCGGTGCGCGACGAGCGGATGGCCGACTTCCGGCGCAAGGTCGAGCGCCTCGTCGAGGGCCTCAACACCATCGACGACGTCTCCTGCCTGATGCCGGGCGGCACGTTCTACGCCTTCCCCTCGGTCAAGCGGATCTGCAACCGCCACCGCATAACGTCGCACGGCCTCGCCCTGTTCCTGCTCGAGGCGGCGGACGGCGCGCGCGGCGTCGCGTGTCTCGGGGGGGAGTGCTTCGGAGAGGCCGGCGGCGGCTTCCTGCGCCTGAGCTGCGCCGAGCCGGACGAGCGGCTCTCACAGGCGGTGGCGTTCATCGCGGAGGCGGTCACCCGCGTCGAGCGCATGGAGTCGTACCTGGCATCGCATCCCGAGCACCGGCTGCCGGAACCGTACGGGGACGATTAGGCGTCGATTAGGCGCGACCCTACGGTCGCGTTGGGAGTCTCGCTGGCGCGAGACTCCGCGTCGCAGGCTCCTGGCGTCACATTGCGGGTGCCGGGTACTTCCTGCTAGGGTTCGTTGAGGGGTCGAGGTTCGCCATGGGGCTGCGGGAGAGACTGTTCGGCCGGAAGAAGAACGCGGACGAGGCGCCGGATCCGCTGGCCGATCTCGTCCTCGAAAAGCTGAAGGTCGGCTATCTCGTCGACTACGACCTGCAGACGTGGCGGGTCACCGGCTACTCCCGCTACCGGTTCTCGGGCGTGGACGAAGTCGAGGAGTGGGAGTTGACCGCCGACGGCGAGCAGCGCTACCTGGAGCGCGCCGGCGACGCCTGGTCGCTGTCGTACAAGATTGCCGTCGGCGACATCGCCGGCGACGTTCGGCGGCACATCCTCGACCACGAGGATCCGCCGGACACCATCATCTTCAAGGGCGCCGCGTACCGTCTCGACGCCTCCTACGCCGGGCACCTGCTGCCGGACGGGGCCGGCGCCGGCGAACCGGTCATCCGCTGGGAGTTCGTCGACGCGGACGAGACCGCCTTCGTCGGCATCGAGCAGTGGGGCGAGAGCGAGTTCACCGCCGCGGCCGGCTCGGTGGTGGAGGATTACCAGTTCACGCACATCCTGCCGGGGAGTCCCACATGAGTCGCGACCGGTCCGCGTCGGATCCAGGCAACCACCTCGCGCCGCCCGAGCCGGAGATTCGCCGCTCACGCATCGGCCCTGCGCCGATGGTGGCGGGTATCGCTCTGCTCGCCCTGCTCGCCGCCGCATGCGACACGCAGACGCCGCTCGAGCGGCTCCAGGCGCAGCTCGAGACCTACCCCGAGTACTCGGTGGTCCTGCAGGACATGAACGAGGACCTGTTCGGGTACTCGCACCAGTACCAGGTCGTCGTCGGCGCGCCGCAGGCCGGGTCGGACGAGCTGGTCTACCGCGAAGCGGTTCTCGACTGGCAGCAGGTCGATTCCGGAACCTACGAGCGCTACCAGCCGTTCCTCGGCATGGTCGTCCTCTCGAAGAGCCCGGGCGGCAACGTCGATCAGGACGCGCACCCGCCCGGGTACCGGCAGGTGGGCGACGAGCGTTACGGGCAGTGGCGGGAGGACTCCAGCGGGCGGTCGTTCTGGGAGTTCTACGGCCAGTACGCGCTGCTGAGCCACATCATGGGCGGCTTCGGGCGGCCGATCTACCGCGACGACTGGAACGGCTACCAGGATGCGCGGAGCCGCGGCCAGACGTACTACGGCCCCAGCGCTCCCGGCGGCGGCCGCACGTACGGCACCAACGGCTCCGCCACCCGCCAGACCAGGCCCGACTTCTTCCGCCGCCAGCAGGCGCGGCAGGCGTCGCAGAGCCGGTCGTTCGGCCAACGGGTAAGCAGCCGCATGGCGGGCGGCATGCGCAGCTTCGGCAAGTAGCCGCAAGAGGAGAACACGTCATGTCGGTGGACCAGATCCTGCCGGGCTTCGTCTACTTGGCCGTCGTCCTCGTGCTGCTGGTCGTCGGCAAGTGGGTCTACGACGGGCTCCACCGGGGATTCGCGCTGGGAGCCGAGCTGATCGAGAAGCGCAACCTGGCGGCGGCGCTGGCCGCCAGCGGCTACTACCTGGGGCTGGTCATCGTATTGGGCGGCGTCGTCTCCGGCCCGGCCTCGTTCAGCCTGCTCGACGACGTCATCGGCCTGGCGATCTTCGGCCTGCTGGGGATCGTGCTGCTGAACCTGTCGGCCCTGATCAACGACAAGGCGGTGTTCTCGCAGTTCGCCATCGAGCACGAGATCGTCGGCCTCCTGGAAGGGGCCAACTACGTGGCCGTCGGCCTGATCACCGCCGGCGCGATGTCCGGGGAGGGCGGACTGGCGTCCGGGCTGGTCTTCTGGATCGGGGGGCTGGCGGCGTTGATCGTCGCCGGGCTCCTGTACGACCGGATCACGCCCTACGACCTGCACGACGAGCTCGAGAAGGGCAACGTCGCGGTTGCGGCCGCGTTCGCGGGAGTGCTCGCCGGCTTCGGCAACGTCATCCGGCTGGCCGGCGAGGGCGACTTCGTCTCCTGGAACCAGAGCCTGACCGAGTTCGGCTACTACACCGTGGCCGGGCTGGTGCTGCTGCCGTTCGTCCGGCTGTTCGCGGACAGGATCCTGCTGCCCGGCGCGCGATTGGGCGACGAGCTGGTGCGGGAGCAGCCGAACCTGGGCGCCGGCGTCATCGCCGGGGTGACCTACCTCGCCGCGTCGATGCTGATCGGGTTGACGCTGTAGCACTGCCCGGCGCAGGAGCGGAATCGAACGCGCGCCGGCGGACGATGAGCAGCTTCAGGTCGAGAGTGCGGCATCCCGCGGCAGCGCTGCTCGCGTTCGTGCGGCGCGAGAACCTCTTCCGCCTCATGGGTGTGATCGTCGCGCTGGTCCTGGTCGGGGCCGGCGGCCTCACGTTCTTCGAGGAGGACCGCGCCTTCCAGGACGCGCTCTGGTGGGCCATCGTCACGTTGACCACCGTCGGCTTCGGAGACATCTCGCCGGTGACGCTCGGCGGCCGGATGATCGGCGTCGTGCTGATGTTCTTCGGCATCGGCGTACTCGGCACGTTCACCGCGACAGTCGCGAGCGCGTTCGTCCAGCAGAGACAGAGAAAGGACCGCGGCATGGACGATTGCGACCTGGACGGCCACATCATCCTGTGCGGATGGAACGACCGGGCGAAGGAGATCCTGAAGGACCTGCGGGCCGACTCCCGCTCGGCGGCCACGGCTATCGCGCTGGTGGCCGACGTAGAGACGAATCCGGCGGGCGACGACGAACATCTTCATTTCGTCCGCGGCACCGAGACCGAGGACGACCTGATGCGGGCCGGCATCAAGCGGGCGGCGACCGTCGTCCTGGTCGGCGACCGGTCGCAGGACTACCGGGCGCGCGACGCCACGGCGGTGCTGGCGGTGCTGACGGTCAAGAGCCTCAACCCGAGCGCCTACGTCATCGTCGAACTGGCCGGGGAGGAGAACGTGCCCCACTGCAGACACGCCAAGGCCGACGAGATCATCGTGAGCGCGGACCTGTGCAGCCGAGTCATCTCGACCGCTACCCTCGACCACGGCATTTCCAAGGTGCTGCACGAGTTGCTGAGCGCACAGGTGGGCCACGACCTCATGACGCACCCGGTGCCGGATGGATACGGCGGGCGGTCGTTCATCGACGTGTTCTCCGACCTGAAACGGACGGAGGGCAAGATCGCGCTGGCGATCAAGCGCCACGGCACGGAGCACATCGTGACGAACCCGGACGCGGACGCCCGCGTCGCGGCCGACGACCGCCTCGTGGTCATCTCGGCGCGCGCACGGGGCGGCACGTAGAATCTCCTCGGATCCAGAACCGGACGGGCGGCGCAATCGTAAGTCTCAGATGGGAGACCCGGCGGCGGCCTCGGCGGGCCGGATGACGGCGACGAGAGGAAGAAAGCGGGACGCGCAAGGAGGCGCGACATTCGATGGCTGAGCATTTCGACAGGGTCAAGGGCTACCTGCTCGACCTCGGGCTGACGATCACGGCCGAGAACGAGGCCGAGGAGCTCGTGGTGGTCGACGACGAGGAGAACGGCATCAAGAAGCTGTTCATCGACTGCGAGGCGCCGATCGTCATTCTCGAGCAGTTGATCGGCCACGCGCCGAAGGACCCCGGGGACTTCTTCGTGCGGCTGCTGCAGATGAACAACACGCTGGTCCACGGCGCCTTCGTCCTGGACGAGAACGCGTCGCGCATCTTCTACCGCGACACGCTGCAGCTCGCCAACCTGGATGCGAACGAGCTGGAAGGCTCCATCGACGCCCTCTCGCTCGCGATGGCGGAGCACGGCGCGGAGTTGCTCGACTACCTGAAGCGATAACGACCGGAGGAGAAGGACGATGGCAAGTATCTTTCGCAGGATGTTCAAGGTCGCGGAATCGAACGCCCACGCGGCGATCGATCACCTGGAGGACCCGATCAAGATGACCGAGCAGGGCATCCGGGACCTGAAGAAGAACCTGCAGGCGGCGATGGTGAGCC
>JAGWAH010000133.1:0-5057 GCA_021296515.1 Acidobacteriota bacterium
GAGGCGGCCGTCCCCGTTCAGGTCCGCGTACTCCAGGTTGAAGCCGGCCGCCCGCGCGCCGTAGATGCCGATGGCGTGTTCGCGGAAATCGAGGCTGCCGTCTCCGGGGTTCTCGAAGAACAGGATCCGGTTCTCGCCGCGCGTCCCCACCACGATGTCGAGGTCCCCGTCGCCGTCGAGGTCCACCGGCTCGGCGTTCTGCGGCACGCTGTAGCGTCCGAGCACCGTCTCCGTCCAGTTGCCGCCCTTGAGCGGATCCCCCTCGACCGAGAAGATCGAGACCGGGGTGGAGCGCGCGAAGTCCTCCGGCGCGGGCCGCTGCGCGCCCTTGTTCGGGGCGGTCATCTCGGGGACGCCGTCCCCGTCGAGGTCGGCCAGGAAGACGCGGATGTACGATCCGCGGCCCTTCGTCATCGGCAGGATCAGCCGCGGCCACTCGGCGTGGCGCGCGTCGGCGCCCGGGTTCTGCAGGTAGATGAGGTGCGAGAGCTCCGCCGCGACGACGACGTCGAGGTGTCCGTCGCCGTTGACGTCGGCGATGTCGGCGTCCTCGGGCGCGGGCGCATCCGCTCCCTCCGCGATGGTGACGTTCGTCCAGACGTCCGGGTCGGCGGAGCCGAACGCCACGCGCACGTGGCCCTCGGCGTCTGGCATGTAGTCGGGGTCCGGCACGGACGAGTCGTACTCGCTGTCCGACTCGTGCACCGACACGATGTCCTCGTGGCCGTCGTTGTCGAGGTCGGCCATCACCAGGCCGAACCCGGCGGTGGCGGGCTCGTCGATGATGTGCTCGCGCCAGCTTATGTAGCTGCCGTCCGCCGCCCGCGCGGCCGTGGGGGTGTCCCCGACGGTGAGCTGCGCGCCCGCCGGCTGCGGCGAGAGCCATACAAGGCAAGCGAGGAGGAGGAGGAGGAGAGCGGCGCCGTTGCGACCTTTCCGAGACCGCATCGACGCGGCAGCCGGATGTGCTCGATCGAGAGTCATCGTGATCCTCCTCGTGGTCTGCCGCTCGCAGTCAGCCGGTCGCGGCCTGCCCGTCGCGGTCTGCCTTTCGCGGTCCGTTTCTCGCGGTCCCACCGGTCGCAATCCTACACGCATCGTGCCGCCGACGAGGCCGCGATCCGCCCGCCGGTGATGCGCCGGGGGATACACGGGCGGCAATCCGATCACCTGCCGATGACGCGCCGGGACGACACGAGCGGAGATCGGGCGGTGGCCGGCCTTGACGTCGGACCTCTGTCCCGGCATGGTGGGCACGACATCCTGGTTTGGCAAGTGGCACGACACCCTGGTTCAGCAAGTGGGATGCACGCGATGAAGAAGACACGACTCGTTGTGGGCCTGGTCCTGACCTGCCTCGCCGCGCTACCCGTGGCCCTGTCGCCGTTGCGCGCCGCCGACCGCCCGAACTTCGTCCTGCTGATGGGCGACGACCACGGTTGGGAGGAGACCGGCTACAACGGGCACGAGTTCCTGCGGACGCCGGTGCTCGACAGGATGGCCGCCTCCGGCCTGCGGATGGACCGCTTCTACGCCGCGCACCCGTCCTGCTCGCCCACCCGCGGGAGCGTGCTGACGGGGCGGCATCCGGTGCGCTACGGCACGTTCGCGCCCAACTGGTCGATGCGCCCGGAGGAGATCACCGTCGCCCACGTGTTGCGCGACGCCGGCTACGCGACCGGCCACTTCGGCAAGTGGCACGTCGGCACGGTGAAGGCCGGCTCGCCGCTCAACCCCGGCGCGATGGGCTTCGACGAGTGGCTGTCGCACGACAACTTCTTCGAGCTGCACCCGACCCTGTCGCGCAACGGCGGGCCGCCCGAGCGTTTCGAGGGCGAGAGCTCGGCGATCGTCGTCGACGAGACGATCCGCTTCATCGAGCAGTCGAGCGAGGCCGGCAAGCCGTTCCTGGCCGTCGTCTGGTTCGGCTCGCCCCACGAGCCCTACAGCGGGCTGGAGGAGGACCTCGCCCTCTACGACGAGTTGCCGTCGAAGTACGCGAACCGCATGGTCCCGTTGACCTCGAACGAGACCGGGCAGCAGATCGAGCGGCCGCTGGGCGACGTCCTGCGCGAGCGCTACGCGGAGATCACGGCGATGGACCGCGCCATCGGCACGCTGCGCGACTACCTGGACGGGGCGGGGCTGCGGGAGAACACCCTGCTCTGGTACAACGGCGACAACGGGACGCCCCGCAGCGGCCTGGCCGAGACGCCCCTGCGCGGCCTGAAGGGCACCATGTACGAGGGCGGGATCCGCGTGCCCGGCCTCATCGAATGGCCGGCCCGCATTCCCGAGCGGCGCACTACGGACGTGCCCGCGGTGACAAGCGACATCCTCCCCACCCTGGCTGCCCTCGCCGGGCAGCCGGCGCCCGACCGGCCCCTGGACGGCATCGACCTCGAGCCGCTCATCGATGGCCGGATGACCAAGCGGCCGGCGCCCATCTTCTTCTGGAGCTTCGACACCGGCGTCCTGGCGGGCCGCGACCACGACCCCTGGATCGATCCCGCCCTGCAGGTCGGCACGACGCCGCTCGTCAAGCTGATGAACGGCATCGCGACCCGCAACTTCGAGAACTTCCGCTATCCGGCCGTCGACGCGCAGGACTTCGGCGGCGCGCGGGTGATGCTGCACGACGACTACAAGCTGGTCGTCGACGGCTCCGGCGGGTCCGGGGCAGAGCTGTTCGACCTGCGCACCGATGCGGCGGAGAGCCGCGATCTGGCCGCGGTCGAGACGGACGTGCTGCAGGACCTGCGGCAACGGCTGCGGGCGTGGCAGGAATCGGTGCTGCAGAGCCTGACCGGCGCGGACTATCGGTAGCGGCGGGCGGGCGACTCGCGCTACCGCTCGCGAAGCTGCGCCTCGAGTTCGATCACCCTCGCTTCGGCGGCCGCGGCGCGGGTCTCGGCGGCCGCGGCGCGCGTCTCGGCCGCCCGGCGTGCCTCGGCTTCCGCTCCGCGTGCCTCGGCTTCCTCGTCGTGGCTAAGCAGATCGCAGCCGGTGGCGGGGTTGCGGAAACGCATCTCCCGCCCCGGCGCCGCCCGCAACTCCAGACCGAGGGTGCGGCTCCGCAGCGTCAGCGTACCGTCCCGCGCCGTCGCCGCCGGTTGACGCACGTAGCCCGACGGCGTCAGCCGCTCCCCTTGCAGGCGCGCCGGCAGATGCTCTCCCAGCGGGTCGTACTGCCAGTACTCGCGCACCCCGAGGCGCGCATACAAGGACCGCTTGCGGCCGAGATCGTCCCGCCACGTGCTCGGCGAGGCCACCTCCAGCACGAAGGCCGGCGCCCGGCCCTCTTCCCACAGCTTGTAGTTGGGCCGCTCGCGTTTGGCCACGCCGAACACCACGAAGACGTCGGGGGCGACCGACAACCGCGGGTTCCCCTCCTGGTAATAGATCAGCAGATCCCCGGAGACGTACACGTCCTGCCGGCTCTTGAAGTGGCGGGCCAGTGCGCCGATCCCGTACATGATGGCGCTGCGCTGGGCGTCGTTCTCCGCCATCGGCTGGCCGTCCGAGCTCGGGTAGTCGATTGGAACGGCGGCCGGTGCGGGTTGGACCATCGCGGGACCTCTTCAGGCAGGCGCGGCCACCGGACGCGGCGGCGCGCACGATCCCCAAGCTACCACACGGTGCGACGCCGCTTCCACGTCAGGGTGTTCGTGGGCAAAGTGGAGGCACGTACCGTGCCAACCGTCGGCCGGCGGAGTGCGGGAAGCTGGAGTCGCTGCAGGATGTCCGTCACCCGGCGAGCTTGGCAGACCGCGCCGCAGGCGCCGCGAACGCCGTCAGTCGGCCGGCGGATTGTTCTTGATTGTCTCGAAGAGCAGCGTGCGGATCTCGCGTATGTCGGTCTGCATGTCGTCGAGCCGGCGGTAGATATTGGCGAAACCCTCGTCCATGCGGCGGCTTGTGTCGTCGATCCGGCGGTGAGTGTCGTCGATCCGGCTGTTCGTCGAGCACGTGCCGACACCCAGCGTCACGACGATCGCGCCCACGCCGAACGCCATGCGGACATCGTCCCGGTTCAGCATCTACTCTGCATCCTATCAGGACCCCGGGCTCGAACATCCACGTCACTCGTCCGCGGCCCGGTACCAGATTGGCGACGTCCAGGCCCGCTCCTGGATCTGCCACGGCAGGTCCGGAGCCATGCACGCCGCCGGGCGCTCGTCCTCGGGCAGCACCGCGCACTGCAGCGCGTTCCAGCGGCAGCTCGGGTTCTCGACCACGCGCGCGTAGTAGACGGCGGAACGGGACGGGTCGAAGTCGGGATCGGTCCAGACGGTGCACAGGGAGGCTGCGCCGCCGCCGCTCCGCTCGCAGGTCGACCGCGACACGTCCGCGCCGTTGTCGGCATCGCCGGCCACGTCGTAGATCGCCTCGTGGAACAGGCCGTCGTCGCCCACCCAGCCCTTGATGATCTGGATGCGCTGCAGCGGGGTCCCCGGGTACGCGTCCGTCCCCGGATCGGCGAGCGCCGTCACGAAGAAGCTGGGCGCCTCCGACCCATCGCGGGCCGGCAGTACGCTGCCCATCGGCACCCCCGCCTCGTACGCCTCGGCGATCATGTCGCTGCTCGCGCACAGCTCCGGCAGATCCCAGCCGCCGAACAGCCGCGCCTGGATTCGCACGCCGCTGGTGCCGAAGGTCTCCTTCCGCTGCATGGCGTCGAACAGCGAGTCGCGCGAGTTCTCCTCGGCCCAGACGCCGACCAGCCCGCCCGGATTCCGGAGCGGGTGCGGGGCGTAGGCATCGGTCGTGATGCGCTTCTCCAGGTCCGAGTCGACATTCGAGTTGTGGCCCTGGTAGTCGTACTCGTCGGTGTCGCCCGGCAGGCCGTTGTGGCCGTCGGTGCTGGCGATCAGGCCGAGCTGGATGGGGTTGATCCCCAGACGCTCCTCCTGGGCGATGCCCTCGATCAGGGCGTAGCGCACGAAGTCGAGGCGCGACTGGCAGCCCTCACCGCGGAGCCCGCCCTCCCCGGTGCCGTCCTCGCAGTCGGGCGGCCGCTCGCCGTCGATGTAGCGCACCTTCTCGAAGTCGCACAG
>JAGWAH010000133.1:5394-5733 GCA_021296515.1 Acidobacteriota bacterium
TGTACTCCCACGCGTGGAAGGTCGTGAACGAGCAGTCGCTCGAACGGTCGTAGTAGCGCTCGGCTGCCTCGCGGGTCGCCTCCCAGGCGGTGAGCAGGCCGTCGCGGCACTGGCTGCCGTCCTCGCCGCAGACCAGCGGGCCGCGGCCGGCAGTCCGGTCCGCCTGCCAGACGGCGCGCTCCTCGGCGGTGCCGCCCGGCCGCAGGCCGCGGCAGACCGCGGTGTCGTAGACCGCGGAGGACGGGTCGGTGCACACCGCGACCTCGCCCAGCCACTCTGAGTGGTCCGTGACCGCCGCGAAATCGAGCGGGCGGTCCAATTGCGCCGTGCGCATCGGCC
>JAGWAH010000134.1:0-552 GCA_021296515.1 Acidobacteriota bacterium
AAGACGAGCCCCCCTTCTTTCCCCTCGATCCGGGGGTGTCGGTCGAATGGCTCGCCGTGGCCGGCGACTCGCGCCATCTCCTGGAAGCCGTCGCCGGCAACCTCGTGCGCGTGCGTGCATTGCGCGCCGCCTTCAGGCGGCCGCGGCCCGACGTGATAGTGAGCTTCCTGAGCACCGTCAACGTACTCGTGCTGCTGGCGACCGCGGGCAGCCGGATCCCGGTGATCGTGTCGGAGCGCAACGACCCGGGTCTCAAGCTGCTGCCCCGCGCCTGGAACTGGCTGCGGAATCGGGTCTACGGCCGGGCCCGCGCCATCGTCGTGCAGACCCGGCGCACGGCCGAGTGGTATCCGCCCCGACTGCGGCGCCGAATGGTCGTCATCCCGAACGCGGTCGCGCTGCCGGACCGCACCGCACCGCGAAGAGCCTCGCGGATCCACGGCGGGACCGTGCTCGCGGTCGGCCGGCTGGAGCACCAGAAGGGCTTCGACCTGCTCGTGCGCGCCTTTGCGCAGGCGGCCCGGCAACACGCCGGCTGGCGGTTGGCCATCG
>JAGWAH010000134.1:567-4942 GCA_021296515.1 Acidobacteriota bacterium
AGGCGGCATCGTGCGGCGTTGCCGATCGCGTCCGGCTGCTCGGCCGGCAGGCCGACATCTGGAGCGTCTACGCGGCAGCCGACGTCTTCGCCCTGCCGTCGCGCTTCGAGGGATTCCCCAACGCGCTGCTCGAGGCCATGGCCGCCGGCCTGCCGGTGGTGGCCGCGGATTGCCCCGCCGGCCCGCGGGAGATCATCCGCCATGAACGGGACGGACTGCTGATTCCAACCGAGGATGCGAACGCCCTTGGCCGCGCGCTCTCCCGTCTCATGAGCGACGCGGATCTGCGCGCCCGACTCGCCGCCGGGGCGGTCTCGGTCGTGGACCGCTATCGTCCCGACGCGATTCAGCGGCGTTGGGATGCGCTGATCTCGGAAGTCTCCCGCCGGCATCGCTCGCCGGGGGACGGCCGGAACGGCCCGCAGAAACCGCGCTCTCCTGCGTCAGAAGGCCGCGCTGCAGAACTCGATGAACGCCACCAGGCCGAAGGGCACCTGCAGGAAGAAGATCCCGACGAGTAGCTGCTGCTCCTTGAACGGCAGGCGCATGTAGCGGCGGTTGATGAAGTGGAACGCTATCAGCAGCACGCCTCCCGCCGCACTCGCCGCGCGGTTGTAGAGAAAGAGCGGCGCGGCCAGCTCCACCAGCAGGCCGGCCCCCAGGAGCAGGCGCGTCCAGTGGGGGTGTTTCGATACGCTCCGCACCAGGCGCTCGCAATGTGCCAGAGCGCCCGGCTCCAGCCGCGTGTAGTAGGCCTGCCGGGTCGACTTGACGATCTGAATCACGATGCGCGGCGTATGCCAGACCCAGGCGCCTCTGGACTCGATCAGCTTGGTCAGGGCGGCCGTGAAGTAGACGGCCGAGATCGCCTGCTGCGACCAGAACAGGGCCATCTGGTCGTATCCGACCCCGCCCGAGAACCGGAATCCCGGCGGGAAGAGCTCATTGAAGGTCTGGAACCCGTACAAGGCGGTCTGCGCAAGCAACACCGCCGCAACCGCGTTCCACGCGTGCTCTATCGCGCCCTGCGAGTTGTTCAGCGACTCCCTCGCCACCACGTACAGACACAACAGGGCGGTGACCAGCGGCATGCCGATACCGATGACGTAGAAGACCAACGCGACGCGGGCCAGAAGATTGAGCCGGCGCTGCACGGCGGGAGAGGCCAGACCCGTGAGGTCGACGAGGCGCGCAAGCCCCACCGGCCTGCTTTGTCGGTCGTACTTGAGCCGGCAGTCCAGATAGTAGCGACTCAACAGGTACGCGAGAGCGCCCCGTATCAACGCCAGCTCCAGCGCATCCGCGCGGATCGGCGCTTCGAGGGTCAGCATACCGGCACTTCCGCGACGAGAAACCTCTCCGCGTCGAAGCTCCCGCCCCGGTAGCGCAGGTTCACCTGATGCAGCCTGAGGCGCCGGCAAGTCAGGGGCCGCTCGCGCAACCGCGGCCGGGCGAGCATCGACTGCAGGACCTCCCGGCCGGCGGGGCGCAGCTCCTCCACGGAGAGCTTCCGGAGCGCCGCGATGCTGGTTCCGCCCCTTATTCTGGCGTGGTACAGCTTCTTGAGCGTGGACGCGGAGAGGCCGAAGCGGCGCGTGGCGATGGGCTGGTCGTGCTCGTCCGTCAGGTACACGTAGTCGGTGAAGTCCAGAAGCCCGGCATACATCGGGAAGTGGGAGAACGGGAAGTTCTCTCTCAACAGCAGGTTGAGCAGGACGAAGGTCCACAGCACGGCCAGGGAGGGGGCGGCCGCGCAGAGGATCACGTAGAGGACGCCCGAGCCGCAGATGCGCTTCAGCGAGGGCCTGGTCGACGCCGCCACGCGCACAGGGTAACGCGTCGTGGTGTGCGCTTCAAAGCACTGGCGGCAGCCGAGTACATCAGCGAGTGCGTGTCGCTGGTGGTTCCTCTCCGGCACGTCGATCCTGTCGGCGGCGTCCGGAATCCGATCCGCCCCGAAGGGCGGCGCCACGTTCGTCACCCACGCGGGCGGCCCACTCCCGCCACCTCACGCGTCACCGGCATGTTGCGAACTCCATCGCTGCTGTACGATACGATCTTCCGCAACACACGCGGTTACATGCACCGGAGGTGGCGACTCCGCCGTCACTTGGCGCCAAGTCGTCGTTCGGGGCGCGTCGCGACACAAGTGGTCGAATGGCACTTCCTGCCGATACCGACGGTTACCGTCTCGCCGCCGTCGCCATCGCGCTCGGGCTGTACGCGGCCGCTTTGGGCTGGCTGTCGATGGGCACCGGCGTGCTGCCGGCATCGGACCGCGAGCAATACGAACTGATCGCGTTCAACCTCGCCCGCCATGGCGAGTTCCACGTGTCCCGCACATTGGCGGCAGATCTGGCCGACGGACCGCTGCAACCGTACTCGCGCCGGTCACCCGGCTATCCGCTGTACCTGGCCGCAGTATTCGCTTCCTCCGCCGAGTTCCGCGCGCTGAACCAGACATGCATCTCGGACCCGGCCTGCGAAGCCGCCGATCCTCTGCGTAATCGCGTCCGCGGGCTCACCGTCGCCCTGATCGGGGCGACGGTAGCCCTGGCGTTCGTCACGACCCTGGCCCTGGCCGGCAACTGGACCGTATCGATTGCGACCGGCCTGCTCTGTCTTCTGTTGGTGCCGACCATGACGTCGGACATTCCGAACGTCCTGGCCGGTTTCTGGCTGCTGCTCCACGCGAGTCTGGCCGCGCTGAACTGGCGCACGCCGCGTGCCGCACTCGGCGTGCCGAGCGGTCTGGCCTTGGGAGCGCTGATGCTGACCAAGGAGGTGTTCCAGTACTGGCTCGTGGGATTCGCCTTCCTCCTCGCGGCCGCGGCGTGGCTCGACGCCGGCCGGCGCCGGGCACTGGTGGCGGCATGCCTCGCCCCGGTGCTCGCGGCGGCGGCGTTGACGCTCCCCTGGATGATCCGCAACGCGATGGTCGTGGGACACTTCGGTATCTCGGGCCGCGATGGTGAGAACGTCGCGATCCGGGCGGAATACGGCCGGATGAACTGGGCCGAAGTCCGCGGCGGGTTTGCCTACTATCTCCCGGACTTCGCCCTGGTCGCAGGTGCGCGGGACGTCGCCATGCGGTGGCTCGAGCCGGAGAACTTCGGGTACACACGGTTCGACCGCGAAAACCCGGAGGGGTTCTACCGTCGCGCCAAGGACGATACCGGGGAGACCGCGGCGCGGGCGTCTCTGATCGATCCGGGCTGGCGGGACTCCCAGGTAGCGACCGATGCAGCGTTGCGGCGCGCGTCAGCCGAACTCATGCGGGCGGACTGGCGCAAGCACGTCGCCCTCACCCTCGTGTTCCTCGAACGTGCGGCACTGTCCATCGGCGGCAACTGCAAGAACGCAGCAACTGCGGCCGCCGAACGAGCGGGACCGGCAATGAGAATGCCAGTGCGTGCAACCTGCGCGCTCGGTACCGTCTCGACGCCCCTCTTCCTTCCGCTCGCCTGCGTGCTGCTGCTGCTCGCCTGGAGACGGCGCACCTACGCGCTCCTGCTCCTTGTGTCGCCGGTGGCCTACGGGTTCGGCATCCACGCGGCGGCGACACACTTCATCCCGCGTTATGCACGCCCTCTCCTGCCCTTGCTGGTCGTCGTGGCCGCTGTGGCGGCCCATGAATCGTGGCGCTGTATTGTAGAGAGACGACGGCGGGAGCCATCGCCGCGCCCGGCAGCGCAGCCGGGCTGAACGCGTCGGCGCCACCGGGCCGCCCGAGTCCCGCCACGGCTATGCTTGCCACTGACCGGCTCCAGTCGTACGTTGAGGCGATGGGAAGACCGGCGGCCGAAGAGGCCATCGACCCAGCGCGTAGTGGACCAACAGCAGCCCGCACAGCGCCAGTAGCGGCCACACCGCCAGCGAGTAGCGCGCCAGGGCGATGCCGAACAGACCGATGAACACGTAGTGTCCGTGCACCAGTAGTCCGCAGACCCCGGCCAGGAGCAGCCGCCGGTCCAGCTCGGCCGCGCCGCTTCGCAATCTCCGCACGACGGCGATCCCCACGGCGACGACCGTCGCCAGGAAACCCGCCACCATCACCATACGGCCCGGCCAGGCCATCGCATGCGGCGGCCGCCAGGTCCGGATGCGCGCGCTGTCGAGGAACGGGACGCGCTCGGACGGTTGCATGTAGGCCGCGTAGCGCTGCGAAGCGGACGGCGTGAGCAACTCGTACAGGCCCCACAGCCCGACGTAGTGAACGAGACCGTTGTGCGCCCACGCCACGGGGGCCGCCGCGACCGCCCGCCACCCGATGTCCCCCAGCAGGCGGTTGAGGCTCGCATCCCGGCGTTCCGCCAGCTCCTCGGCCTCGCGGTGAAACCAGCGGCGTTGCCCGGCCGCCTCGTAGCGTGTGAGC
>JAGWAH010000134.1:5059-6038 GCA_021296515.1 Acidobacteriota bacterium
CGCCTTGGCGAACAGGTGCATGTTGGCAAGGCTCGTCCTGCTCGTCGGATCCGGATGCTCGACCCGCCAGGCGATGCCTTCGACGACGCCGCACAGCACGAGGGGCGCGGCGACCGCCAGGGCCAGACGAACGCGCCGGCCGGCGCAGCGGCCCCAGAGGAACCACAGCAGCAGCGGCCAGATCGGCAGCAGGCTGATGCCGGCCGGGCGGACCGCGACGGCCATCCCGCACGCCAGGGCCGACACGAGGGCCGGAAGCGTTCCCCGCGTCGCGATCAGCAAGGCCATCGTGCCCAGCATCACGCACAGCAACGACATGAACAGCGACTCCGTCATGATCGCGCCGTGAAACCTGGCGATTTCCGGATTGCCGAACAGGGAGAGCGCCACCGCCAGCGCCAGACGGGGCGCTCCGAGCGCGCGCTGGATGCTCCAGCCGAGGAACGCGAAGCTGGCCGCCGCCAGGAGCAACTGCACGCCCGGCACGGCCCCCAGGGTCCCGAAGAGATCAGTGACGGAATCGAGCAGAAGCGGATAGCCGGCCGTCCTGTGCGCGTCGAACTCGATGTAGCCCCTGCTGTCCGGGGTGTACAGCTCGCTTCCGAGCGGATTGGTCCACAGAACCGCCGCGTAGGCGACGGCGAGCGCGGCCAGCGTCCACGGCAGCCACCGTGCGTCCCTGTCGCGACCGCGCCTGTTCGCATCGAAACGCATGGTGCGTGACGGCGATCGCTACGTCCGAGGTCGTCTCTGCACTAACGCCGCCAAACCCGTCGCAAGACTCCGCGTTTGGCCCCAGCCCCCCACCGCCCCAGGAGCTTGCGCCGCAGAACTCACTCGCTGCGTTCCACGGCGCAGACTCCTAGAACAGGGTGTAGATGAACGGCGCCGCCGCGGTACCCGACATCAGAATCAGCGCACCGACCAGCAACAGCACCAGGACGATCGGCGTCAGCCACCACTTCTTGTTGGTGGCCAT
>JAGWAH010000135.1:0-494 GCA_021296515.1 Acidobacteriota bacterium
GGAACATCACGCCGTCGTGCACGAGCGGGGTCGTCTCCTGCGAGCCGGGCTCCAGCGCCCACGACCAGACGAGCCGCAGCTCCGCGACATTGTCACGGGTGATCTGATCCAGCGGGCTGTGGCCCCAGCCCTCCGGCGAGTGCCGCCAGTGCAGCCAGTCGGCCGCGGGGGGATCGTCGAGCATGGCATCGGTCACCGGCGAGATCCCGTCGTCCTGGGCTCCGGCCACGGCGGCGGACAGCAGCAGGCAAAGGTAGGCGATCAGGGTTGTGCGGCGTGTCATGACGGTCCCTCCAGGGCTGACACTACCACTTGCGGCCCGGCGCCATCCGGCACGATTCCGGATACCGGTGCCGCTAGTATTTCGATAGAGACCAATACTTGACTCGGTCCAGAATCAGTGATTGACTCGAAGCAGTGAACGAGGACGCCGAGCGGCTCCTGAGGCGGCACGGGCTGCAGGTCACCGCCCAGCGGCTGGCCGTGCTGCGGGC
>JAGWAH010000135.1:626-8496 GCA_021296515.1 Acidobacteriota bacterium
GCGCGGTACGAGGACAGAGTCGGTGACAACCACCATCACCTCGTCTGCCGCGCCTGCGGCGTCATGGTCGACGTCGACTGCGCCGTCGGTGAGGCGCCTTGTCTCACCGCCGAGGACGATCACGGCTTCGCGATCGACGAGGCCGAGGTCATCTACTGGGGGTACTGCCCCGGCTGCCGCGATCGGTCCGCGGGCAGGAACGCAACGGGGAAGAACGCAACGGGGAAGAACGGAAAGGGTTGAAAGACATGCACGACACGGCTGAGGACAAGACGGCGGGCGCGGGCAAGTGCCCGGTAATGGGCCACGGTCAGACCGCGGCCGGCGCCGCGGCGAACCTGCGCTGGTGGCCGAACCAACTGAACCTGAAGGTGCTCCACCAGAACTCGGCGCTGTCCGATCCCATGGGTGAGGCGTTCGACTACGCCGAGGAGTTCAAGACGCTCGACCTCGATGCCCTGAAGCAGGACGTCGAGGCGGTGATGACGACGTCGCAGGACTGGTGGCCGGCCGACTACGGCCATTACGGGCCGCTGTTCATCCGGATGGCGTGGCACAGCGCGGGCACCTACCGCATCCACGACGGCCGCGGCGGCGGCGCGTCCGGCACGCAGCGCTTCGCGCCCCTCAACAGTTGGCCCGATAACGCGAACCTCGACAAGGCGCGCCGCCTGCTGTGGCCGATCAAGCAGAAGTACGGCCGGAAGATCTCGTGGGCCGACCTGATGATCCTCGCGGGCAACTGCGCCCTGGAGTCGATGGGGCTCAAGACGTTCGGCTTCGCCGGCGGGCGCGAGGACGTCTGGGAGCCCGAGGAGGACATCGACTGGGGGCCCGAGACCGAGTGGCTCGGCGACGAGCGCTACAGCGGCGACAGGGAGCTCGCGAACCCCCTCGGCGCCGTCCAGATGGGCCTGATCTACGTGAATCCCGATCCGGTTGCCGCGGGACGGGACATTCGGGAGACGTTCGCCCGCATGGCGATGAACGACGAGGAGACGGTCGCCCTCATCGCCGGGGGGCACACGTTCGGGAAGACGCACGGCGCCGCCGACGCGGACCGCTACGTCGGCCCCGAGCCCGAGGGGGCCGCCATCGCGGAGCAGGGCCTCGGCTGGAAGAACGCCTTCGGCAGCGGCAAGGCCGGAGACGCGATCACCAGCGGTCTGGAGGGCGCCTGGACGCCCACCCCGGTGAACTGGGACAACAGCTTCTTCGAGACCCTGTTCGGCTACGAGTGGGAGTTGACCAGGAGCCCCGCGGGGGCGAATCAATGGGTTCCGAAGGGTGGCGCGGGCTCCGACACCGTGCCGGATGCCCACGATTCCTCGAAGCGGCATACGCCGGTCATGCTGACGACCGACCTCGCGCTGCGGATGGACCCGATCTACGAGCCCATCTCGAGGCGGTTCCACGAGAATCCGGACGCGTTCGCGGACGCCTTCGCCCGCGCGTGGTTCAAGCTGACGCACCGCGACATGGGGCCCGTCTCGCGCTACCGGCGAGCAGCTCCTGTGGCAGGACCCGGTGCCCGCCGTCGATCACGAGCTGATCGACGCGCAGGACGTCGCCGCGCTCAAGAGCCGGATCCTCGCATCGGGACTGTCCGTTTCCCAACTGGTCTCGACCGCCTGGGCGTCCGCCTCGACGTTCCGCGGCAGCGACAAGCGCGGCGGGGCTAACGGGGCCCGCATTCGCCTCGCCCCGCAGAAGGACTGGGAAGTCAACCAGCCGGCCGATCTGGCGACCGTGTTGGGCGTTCTGGAGGACGTTCAGAAGGCCTTCAACGGCGCGCGGTCCGGCGGCAAGAGGGTCTCGCTCGCGGACGTGATCGTCCTGGGCGGGTGCGCCGCCGTCGAGCAGGCCGCGAAGAACGCCGGGCACGACGTCGAGGTTCCCTTCTCGCCGGGGCGCACCGACGCGGTGCAGGAGCAGACGGACGTCGAGTCGTTCGCCGTGCTGGAGCCGGCCGCGGACGGGTTCCGCAACTACCTCGGGAACGGACACCGCCGCGCCGCGGAAGAGCTGCTGGTGGACCGGGCGCAGTTGCTGACCCTGACCGCTCCCGAGATGACGGTGCTCGTCGGCGGCCTGCGCGTCCTGAACGCGAACGTCGGGCAGTCCGAGCGGGGTGTCTTCACGAAGCGGCCCGGGACGTTGACCAACGACTTCTTCGTCAACCTGCTCGACATGAACATCGCGTGGGAGGCGTCGTCCGCGTCCGAGGACGTGTTCGAGGGGCGCGATCGCGGGACGGGCGAGGTCAAGTGGACCGGCACGGCCGTCGATCTCGTCTTCGGTTCGAACTCCCAGCTCCGCGCCGTCGCGGAGGTCTACGCCTGCGACGACTCGCAGCGGGCTTTCGTCCGCGACTTCGTGGCGGCGTGGGTCAAGGTGATGAATCTCGACCGTTTCGACCTGGCCTGATCGCGGTTACGGATCGACGAAGTGAAAGTCGGCCGGTCCGTCCCGGCGCGCCAGCAGCACCACGTCCGCGTCCGCGTGGACGTACCAGGCATGGTGCGCCTTGCCGGGGATGATGACGTAGCTGCCGGCGGTGGCCGTGTGGCGGGTGCCGTCCATGACGATGTCGACGGTGCCCTCCAGCACGACCACCGTCTCGGTGTAGGTGTGCCAGTGCATGGCGAACTCGGAGCCGGCCGGGAACCGCGCCAGGTAGGTCGGTCCGCCCGTCGCCGGATCCGTGGCGATCGGCGCGTTGCGGATCCCGGCGGGGAAGCCGGGCCGGGTGGAGGACGGCGGCCCCCAGTCGGCCGCCTCCCATTGCAGCACGAGCGGCGTAGTCCCGTGCCGGACCTCCTCCTGCGCGACGGCGGCTGACGGCAACGCCGCGGCCAGCGCCGCTGCAGACACGTACACACCCGTCCGAATCACGACTGTCCCCTCATGAATCTGCAACGCTTGCCGGTTCGGCTCCCGCCACGCGCGTGGACCGCCGGCACCAAACGCTCAGCCCCGCCCTGCGCCGACCCTTTGAAAGCCGGTCGCACGCGCGCGGTGGCTTGCTGCTCGCCTGTTTCACTTCGATTCTTCCGCCGCCCTGGCCGCCGCCTGCCTCTCCAGGTTCCGGTAGATCTCCAGGATGTGCCGAATGTCGTGATTGCCCTCGTGACAGGCGTACTCGAAGAGCGGGCCCTCGGTCGCCACCATCGGGACTTCGGCGCTCCACGGGCGCATCCACGTATTGGGATCCTCGACCGTGAACTCGTAGCGGATGCGGTCGTCGGCGACGCGCGTGAAGCGCTCCACGACGGTCATCTCCTCGGTGGCCCCCCGGTAGCGCCGCTTCTCGTTGAAGTTCCGGGTCTCGACGACCAGGGTGTCGCCCTCCCAGCGGCCTATCGAATCGCCGGCCCACTGTCCGATCCGTCGGGAGATGTACGGCCGCCCGTCGATGGGGATGATGCGCGGCGGGTTGGTGGTCAGCTCGGTGAACACCACCACGTAGTCCGCGGTCTGGAAGATCTGGTGGATGTCGTTGTAGGCCGGCGGCAGGTTCGGCGGGCCCGCAGCGCTCGGGCAGCGGCCGGTGCAGGTGACTGTCGAAGACGTTGGGCAGCCGGCGCGCGGCGGCCTCGGCGGCCAGCTTGTCCGCGGCCTCCGGCGTCAGGGGCGGCATTCTCCCGTTCGGCGGGTCGGTGATCAGCGAGGTGCGCTGGGTCGACAGGCCCTTCGGCACCGGCGTGCGCAGCCAGATCTGGTTGTCGTAGTGGACGTAAGAGGGGTCGCGGTTGACCTGGTACAGCCGCCGCTCCCGTTCCTCCGGATCCTCGATCTCGACCGCGTTGCGCGCCGAGGGGTCGACGCCCTCGGCCGTCAACTGCGCGTTCAGCGCGGCCACTTCCTCTGCCGTGAAGAACGCTTTCTCGCCCAGGTACTCGGGCCGTTCGAGGGGCGTGAAGGTCTGGGTCGTCCAGTAGCCCTGCAGATCCGGCTGGCCGTCGGGCAGACGCGGCATCGTCCACGTCGAGGCCGTGTCCGCCGCATCCTCGGCCTGGCTTTGCCCGAAAGCCGGATCCGGCGCCGCCCCACCGAGCGCGATCACGATCACCCACGCCGCAAGACTGCGATGGCTCATCGTCCCTCTCCTTGGGATTCGCTCCAGAGCCGCTAGTCTTGCACAGTCGGCCGTCGCGGCCAATACCCAGGCTTACCGCTTCTCGGCGATGATCCCGACCATCGGCGGCGCCGACAGGAAGGCGCCGGGGTCCTGCTCGCGCTCGCGCCATTCGGCCTCGAACGACTCGCGCTCGGCTTCAGTCAGCAAGCCGGCTTCCACCAGCTTCGGCACGTAGCCGAAAAAGAAGCCCGTGGGCCACAGCCACAGCGCCGTGCCGGGCCGGGCGAACCGCGCCAGCGGGACGAGATCGAGCACGCGGCAGCCGCTCTTGGCGATTACCCCCGGCAGCCGCTCCCCGACGTTCAGGTCGCCCCCGGTGCGCCGCCAGCTCTCGTACACCGCCGCGAGCACGCGGTCGAATGCCGGGCTGCGCGGATGCAGAGCCGTTGCGAAGTAGTTCAGGTAGTCCCAGACCACGAGTCGGCCTCCCGGCCGCAGCCCCGACACCATCCGTTCGATGACCGCCAGAGGCTCCGGGAGAAAGCAGAACAGCCAGCGCGCGAAGGCGCCGTCGAGGGAACCGGCTTCCAGGCGCAACGTCTCGACCCGCTCCACGCGCGCCGTCAGTTGCGCGAGCCCCCGCCGGCCGGCTTCCCGGGCCAGCGCGCCGATGAAGCGCGCCGACTCGTCTACCGCGAGCACGCGTCCCCCGGCGCCGACGCGCTCGGCCAGCTCCACGGAGGCGAATCCCGGCCCGCAGCCCAGATCGAGCAGGCGGTCGCCCGGCCCGAAGCCGGCCCGGTCCCACAGGTCGTGCGCCCACTCGGCCCACAGGCGGTGCTGCGTCTCGAGACGGCGTCGCTCGTCGGCGTCGGTGCCGAGCAGATAGGGATCTTCCGGCGCGGGATCGGGGCCCGATGTCTGTTTCATCCCGTGCTCGCATGGAGCCGGCTGTTCCCGGCCGGCTCGGGGCATGGACCGAGAGCGGCGGAAGAAGTGCGGAAAGCGGAGGCGACATACCCCGCGGTTGCCGAAAGATACTCTACCAACCCGGGCCTCAGCGCGATTCTGAAAATTGGAAGCACTCGCCCGACAAAAGGCTGGCCGAAAGTGAGGCCGGTTGAGCGGGGAGCTGCACTTCGAGAGTACGCGAACTACCGGGACGCCATTGGCGACCTGGAGAACAGGCTGGGCAAGTACTGCAGCTATTGCGAGAGACGGCTACAGACAAGCTTGGCCGTCGAGCACATGGCCCCGAAGAAACCGCATCGGGATCGCGAGCTGGATTGGAACAATTTCTCCTCGGCTGCACCAACTGCAATTCAGTATATGGCAGTACCCGGCCGTTACTGCCCGCGGTGCCCGCGGTCGGGGTTGTAGAACGGCGCGTCGCCCTTGATGGTGACCCGGTAGCCGTGGCGGGTCTCGGGGTAGTAGTCCCAGATCGCCAGGTGCTGCGTGCAGCGGTTGTCCCAGAAGGCGACCGAGTTCTCCTGCCACCGGAAACGGCAGTGGTAGTCGGGCTGCGCGCAGTGCCTGAACAGGAAGGCCAGCACGGCGTCGCTCTCGGCGGCCGGCAGGTCCTTGATGCGCGTCGTGAACCCTTCGTTCACGTAGAGGGCCGGCTTGCCGGTGACCGGGTGCGTGCGGATGACCGGGTGCTCGGCCGACGGGTAGTCGTCGTCCCGGAGGGTGCCCTTGCCGTAACGCCCCCGGTAGTACTGCTCGCCGTCGTGGACCGCGGTCAGCCCCGTGAGGAACCGCTGCATCCGGTCCGAGAGCCCCTCGTAGGCGGCGTACATGCTGGAGAAGAGGGTGTCGCCGCCGCCGGAGGGCGGCACCTGCACGACTCGGAGCATGCTGGCCATCGGCGGCTCGATGTCGCACGAGACGTCGGAGTGCCACAGGCTCCCCGCCACGAACTCCACCTTGTCGTCGCCGTGGACGACCAGGATCTCCGGGTGCTCGGCATCCTTCGGGGCGGCCGGGTGGATGTGCAGCTCGCCGAAGCGGCGTCCGAGCGCCTTGTGCTGCTCGAACGTCAGCTCCTGGTCGCGGAAGAAGAGGACCAGGTGCCTCGCCCACGCGTCCTTCAGCTCGGCCAGCGTCGCGTCGTCGAGCGGCCGGGTGAGATCGATGCCGTGAACTTCGGCCCCGATGGTCGGCGTGAGCGGCGCGATCCGCAGGGAGGCGGCGGGCTGCGACGACTCGGACAGGTTCGGCATGGCCATCGGTCGATTATAAATCCTCGCGGGGCCCGCCCGCGGCGGGGGAGCGGGTCGCACGAGGCGCGTTGCTATACTGCGGCACCATGCCCGAGCCTCGCAACATGGTGGCGCTGTTCGCGGTCTTTCTGTGCCTGTGCACCGGATGCGGGCCGTCCGCGGCGCAACCGGAAGAGGAACCCCCGGACCGCGGGGAGCAACGGCACCTGCTGATTGTCCTCGACGGACTGCGGCCGGACTATGTCACGCCCGACCTGATGCCGAACCTGCACGCGCTCGGCGAGCGCGGCGTCGTCTTCGCCGACCACCACGCCGTCTACCCGACCGTGACGCGCGTCAACGCGGCCTCCATCTCCACCGGCGCCTACCCGGAGACGCACGGGCTGATGGGGAACGCGGTCTTCTTCCCCGCGGTCGAGCCGACGCGGTTCATGAGCACCAGCGAGCGCGCCAACCTGCTGCGGATCGAGGAGGTCGAGGACGGGGGCCTGCTGACCGCACCGACCCTGGCCGAGCGGCTGCAGAGCGCGGGATTGCGGCTGCTCGTCGCCAGCGCCGGCTCGAGCGGGTCGTCGTACCTGCTGAACCACCGAATCGCCGGCGGCGGCATCATCCACTACGATTACGCGCTGCCCGAGGCGTTGGGGCAGGCCGTGCAGGAGCGGCTCGGTCCGCCGCCCCCCGCGGCGATGCCCAACCGCGACCGCAACCGGTACATCGTCGACGCGTTCCTCGAGGTCGGGCTCGGCCATGTCGACCCGGCCGTGACCGTCATGTGGCTCAGCGACCCGGACACCACCGCCCACGCCAACGGCATCGGCCATCCGACCTCGGTGGCGGCGCTCCGCGCCGTCGACGAGGAAATCGGGCGGATTCAGGACGGGCTGCGCGCCGCGGGGCAGTTCGAAGCGTTCAACCTGTGGGTGACCTCCGACCACGGGTTCTCGACGCACACCGGCGCCGTGGACCTCAACGCGCTGCTCGCGCCGTTCGCCGGCGAGCTGCCGGACGGGTCGCCGCGGATCGTGGCCGGCAGCGGGGCGATCTACGTGCGGGACGGCGACACCGGCACCGTGGCGCGGATCGTCGAGGCGCTGCAGGCGTCGGAGCGTGTCGGCGCGATCTTCACGCGGGACGCGCAGGTGCCCGGCACGCTGGCGTTCGACGCCGCTCGCTGGAACCACGCGCGGTCCGCCGCCGTCCTCTATTCGCCGGCGTGGACCGCCGCCGAGAACGAGTACGGCTATCGCGGCACGTCGGCTTCGGGCGGCACGGCGGGCCATGGCAGTGCGAGCCCCTTCGACATCCACAACACGTTGATTGCGTCCGGTCCGGCCCTGCAGTCGGGTATCGAGGTCGAGCTCCCGACCTCCAACGTCGACTTCGCTCCGACGTTCCTCTACCTGCTGGGGCTGTCCGCCGCACCGACGATGGCCGGGCGGCCGTTGACCGAGGCTTTCCGCGACGGGCCGGATCTGCCGGCCGAGCCCCGGACCGCGGAGATCGCCAGGGAGACGCCGGATGGCCGCTACCGCGCGGTCGCCCGGTCGACGGTCGTCTTCGG
>JAGWAH010000001.1:0-2531 GCA_021296515.1 Acidobacteriota bacterium
TGTTCAACGGTGGACAAGAACAGACAAATGCGGGCCCGGCCATCCCGGCCGGCCCGCCTTGCGGCGCCGCGCGGCGGCGCCGTCAGTCGACGATCGCCTGATACGTCATCGTCGCCAGGTCGTCGCGGATGCGCAGGTGCGTATACGGCCGCATCTGCGTCAGCATGATGCCGATCAGCTCCTCGGAGGGGTCCACCCAGAAGATGGTGCCGAAGGCGCCGCCCCAGTAGTACGAGCCTTCCGAGCGCGGCGTCGCCGACGGCCCCAGGTCGGTCACGACGGCGTAGCCGAGGCCGAAGCCGTAGCCGGGGCCGGCGAGCCAGATGCCGAAGTCGCCGGTGTGGTTGGCGGTCATCAGCTCGATGGTCTTGCGGCTCAGAATCCGCACGCCGTCGAGCTCCCCGCCGTTCAGCATCATCTGGTGGAAGCGGAAGTAGTCCCGGGCGGTGGAAACGAGACCGCCGGCGCCGCTGAAGTAGACGTGCGGCTCGCGAACGAAGCGGCTGTCGGCGGTCGGCGGCTCGGTCAGCACCCTCTTTCCGTCGTCACCCGGTCCATAAAGGGCAGCGAAGCGTCCCAGCTTCGACTTCGGCAGGTAGAAGTGCGTGTCCCGCATGTCGAGCGGCTCGAAGATGCGCTCGCGGAAGAACGCGTCCAGCGTCTTGCCCGACATCACTTCGACCAGCCGCCCCACCACGTCGGTGGCCCGACCGTACTCCCAGCGGTCGCCAGGGTGGAAGTTGAGCGGCAGCTTCGCCAGCCGCTCGACCATGTCGCCGACCGTGTCGTGCGGCTGGCGCTCGGCGTTCATCGCCTGGAAGTCCGGCTGGGTCAGTCCGCGGTAGGTGTTGGCCAGACCCGCGGTATGTGTGAGCACGTGCTGCACCGTGATCGGACGCGCAGCCGGCACCAGCTTGTAGGCCCCGGTGAGCCGCTCCTGCTCGGGCGCGGGGATCGCCACCTGCATGTCCGCGAACTCCGGCAGCCACTTCGAGATGGGATCGCGGAGCTGGAAGCGCCCTTCCTCGTAGAGCATCATCAGCGCCACCGAGGCGATCGGCTTGGTCATCGACGCCATGCGGAAGATGGTGTCGTGGGTCATCGCCTTGCCGCCCTCGACATCCCGATGGCCCTGCGCCGAGAAGTTGACCACCTTCCCGCGCCGCGCCACGAGCGTGACGACGCCGGCCACTTCCTCGCGGTCGATGTAGGCCTGCATCACCCCGTCGAGCCGTTCGAGACGCGCCGACGACATCCCGACCGCTTCGGGCTCGGCCGTCGGCACCCCGTCCATGACCGGCAGATCGGCCGACGCGCCGTACAGACCGATCGCTGCCGCCGCAACCGCGAGGAGACAGACCGACGACCACCGCAACACCGAAGCCTTCATGAGAATCCTCCCTACTCGTCGAGGCCGAACGTGTAGACCGTGTTCCCGACCGACATCGTGACGTACTGGTTCCCGTCGACCGCGTAGGTCATCGGGTTCGCGTTGACCGGACCGCCGAGCGGGATGTGCCAGAGCTCCTCCCCGCTCTCCGCGTCGAGAGCGAAGAAGTAGCCGTCGACGGTCGCGCTGAACACGAGCTCGCCCGCCGTGGCCAGCACGCCGGAGCGGGCGCGCGGCTGCATCTCGAACTCCCAGCGGATGTCGCCGGTGGTGGGGTCGATGGCCCGGATGGCGCTCTTGTAGTTGTCCATCGGCTGCGGCGACTGCACGCCGCCGCCGGTGTAGCGCTCGCCTTCGACGTACTCCTCGTCGCGCAGGAAGAACTCGCCCTCGCCGTCGAACGAGTTGACGTAGAGCAGCCCGGTGCGGGGGTTGAACGCGGGCGACCACCAGTTGGTCGCGCCGCCGGCGGTGGGCGCCACCACCGTCCCTTCTGGCGAGGGGAACATGCCGGGCACCCGGATCGGGCGGCCGTTCTCGTCGAGCCCCTCCGCCCAGGTCTGCAGCGCGAACGGTCTGCCGAGCAGGAACTCGCCGGTCTCGCGGTCGAGCGTGTAGTAGAAGCCGTTGCGGTTGGCCCACAGCATCGCCCGGCGCGGCCCGTCCGGCATCTCGACGTCGGCGAGCACCGGGATCTGGATGGCGTCCCAGTCGTGGACGTCGTGCGGCGTGAACTGGAAGTACCAGCGCATCTCGCCCGTGTCGCCGTCGAGGGCGAGCACCGAGTCGGCGTACAGGTTGTCGCCCAGCCGCATCTCGCTGCCGTAGTCGGGGCCGGGATTGCCGGTGCCCCAGTAGACGAGGTTCAGCTCCGGGTCGTACGAGCCGGTAATCCAGGTCGGCGACCCGCCGGTGCGCCACGAGTCCCCCAGCCATGTCTGGTTGTCGGGATGGTCCGGCCCCGGAATCGTGTAGGTCCGCCACGCCCGCGCGCCGGTCTCGGCGTCGTACGAGTCGAGGAACCCGCGGATGCCGAACTCCCCGCCCGCGATGCCCGTCACCACCCGGTCCTTGACGATGAGCGGCGCCGCGGTCTTGCTGTAGCCGCCCCGGTAGTCGGCCACCTCGGCGTCCCACACCA
>JAGWAH010000001.1:2580-14125 GCA_021296515.1 Acidobacteriota bacterium
AGGATGGCGACGCCGCGGTTGTTGCGCCCGCAGCAGATGCGCAGGTCGTCGGGAAGCTGGTGCTCGTAGCGCCAGAAGGGGCGCCCGCTGGTCGCGTCCACCGCCGTCACGTTGCTGGGCGACTCGGTGATGAACATCACGCCGTCGACCACCAGCGGCGTCGTCTCGGTCCGGTCGAGCTGGCGGATGTTGTACGCCCACTTCAGCTCCAGATCCGCGACGTTCGACGCGTCGATCTGATCGAGCCGGGAGAAGCGCTGGCTGTCGAGCGTGCCGTTGTACATCAGCCAGTTGTGCGGCTCGTCGGCGGCGTTGACCAGACGCTCCCAGGTGACCGGCGCGAACTGCGGCACGCCGTTCCCGGCGGTCGGCTCCTGGGCGGTCGAGAGCGAGGCGGACGCGAACAGGACGGCGACGACGAAGATGGCGGACCGCTTCATGGCTTCAGGCTCCTGTATTCCGGCCGAGCACGTCGTTCCTTGCTCGCGGGCACACATCGTTCCGACCCGCGCACTTCCCGACCTCCGGAAGCGGCAGGCCCCGCCCGCTCCCTACTCGGGCGCGGGAAAGTACGCGACCATCCCGCCGCGGTTCGTCCCCAGCCAGATCTCGCCGCCGATCCGGATCGCCGCGGTCGACGACGCGAACCCTTCCATGCGCGGGTGCGTGAAGATGTGCCTGACCTCCAGCGTCTCCGGATCGACGACGGCGACGTTCGAGGTCTCTTCCGGCGTCCCGAAGTTCCCGTGTCCCGCGGCCAGGATCAACGCGCCGTCGTCTACGTAACGCAGGTTGTCCGGCCGGAAGGGTATCGGCACCACGTCCTTCTGCCGCGGCGGTCCCCCGCGCGACAGCCGCGTGAGCTTCTCGCCGCGCCAGCCGGCCACGAACAGCCAGCGCCCGTCGGGCGAAATCTCCAAGCCGTTGGGCGTCGTATCGCCGGTGCCCGGGATCACGGACCAGCCGCCGTCGGTGCTCCACTCCCAGACGTCCCCGGTGGACGTGCTCGTCGCGGCGAAGCCGCCCTCGGGCAGCGCCACCACCGAGTTGAGACGCAGGCCCTCCGGCGCCACCGCGCACCCGACCCAGGCCAGCGTCATCGGCATCGCGCCGGCGTCGAGCTCGAATACCTCGATCGACTCCCGCCGGCCGTGATGCACGACGTACAGCGCATGCACGTCGCCCGCGCCCGGCTGCAGGTAGAGGCCGTGGGCCCTGAACTCGTCCTGATCCAGCTCCGCCGCGTCGAGCGGGCCGGGACACGACGGATAGGTCGCGGCATCGAGCCGCTCGGTCCGGTCTGCGGTCGGGAAGAGAACGGACGTGGTCTTGTCGGCGACGTCGATGAGGTGGATGCGGCCGCCCTCCTGGTTCCCGGAGACGACGACCCACTCGTCGCCCGGCACCACGGCCAGATCTTCCGGACCAATCAGGTCGCAGATGAACCGGATGTCGCCCACCGGCTCGCATCCGCCGGACTCCTGCCCGGCCAGGACCCAGGTTCCGGACAGCAGCAACGCACTTCCCAGGGCCGCAAGCTTCCTCGTCACCACGATGTTCCTCCCTGTCGTTCCCCGCCGGCTCTCGACCGCACGCGACGGCCGTGTGGGCGGCCGCACGGCCTGCAGCCGGAACCGACCGCGCAGTCCTCGCGATGATACTTCAGTGGCGACCTTGCCGCCGCCGCCACCCGCCTGCCGTTCGGGGCGCGGAAACGGGACTGCCGCAGCGGCATGGATTTCGCACTCGTTCCCGGTGCTACCATGGCGTCCATGCAGGATGTGCAGCCGCGGGTCGGCTACACCGACCTGGAGAACATGCCGGAGGACGGACGCCGCTACGAGATCTACGGAGGGGAGCTCGTCGTGGTCCCGTCGCCCCGGTTCGCCCACCAGGTCACCGTCGGAGAGTGCTTCGCGTTGCTGCGCGACTACGCGCGCGATGCGGGAGGCGTGGCTCTTGTCGCACCGTTCGACATCGTGTTCGACGAGTTCGACGTCGTGCAGCCGGACGTCCTCTTCTTCCGGGCCGAGCGCGTCCACCTGCTTCAGCCCGACGCCGTGACGCGGCATGCCCCGGACATCGTCGTGGAGGTGCTCTCGCCGTCCACGGCCTCGACGGACCGGGGCCGGAAGATGCGGATGTTCGCGCGCTACGGCGTCTCCGAATACTGGATCGTCGACCCTGTCGCCCGGCGGATCGAGGTCCATGCGCTCGAAGACGGCGTCTACCGGGAAACACAGGTTGCTTCGGGAGGAGACACCGTCCGGTCGGTGCTGCTGCCGGATCTGACGTTCGAGGCCGCCCGCGTCTTCGAGCTTCCGTAGCCGGACAACGCCACTACACCACGCGGTGCAGCAGGTCCTCGCCGGCCGCCAGCCGCCGGCAGTTCTCGACCGCCACCGCGAGGCTGCGCTCCAGGGTCTCGCGCGTCAGCCAGGCAACATGCGGCGTGCACACGACGTTGTCGAGCGCGAGCAGCGCGCTGTCCGCGGGCGTCGGCTCGGCCTCGAAGACGTCGAACCCGGCCGCGCCGAGGCGTCCCGTCCGCAGGGCGGCGACGAGGGCCGCCTCGTCGATGAGCCCGCCGCGCGCCGTGTTCACGATGACGGCGCCCGGCTTCATGCGGCCGATGGCTGCCGCGTCGATCATGCGCTCGGTGTCCGGGGCAAGCGGCACGTGGAGGGAGACGACGTCGCTCTCGGCCAGCAGGTCCGCGAGCCGGCGGCGCTCGCCCACCGCGTTCGGCTTCGCGCCGCGGCTGGCGAACAGGACGCGCGCGCCCATCGCCTGCAGGATCGGGCCGAGCCGGGCCGGCACGGCGCCGTACCCGACCAGCCCGACGGTCCGTCCGCTCACCTCGCCGTAGCTGTCCTGGAGATGATCCGGCAACTCCCAGCCCCGCCCTGCCCGGGTCGCCGCGTCGAGCTGGCTCACGCGGCGCAGGGCGCCCAGCATGAGCAGCAGGGTCATCTCGGCGACGGCCTGCGTGTTGGTGCCGGGCATGTTGCAGACGGCTATGCCGCGGTCCCGAGCCGCCGCCAGATCGATGGTGTTGACGCCGACCCCGATCTTCTGCACCAGGCGCAGGCGCGGCGCCGCGGCGACGACCTCGGCGGTGACCGGCTCGAGCAGGTGCCACAGGGCCTCGGTTTCGCGCAGGAGCCGGGCGAAGCGATCGTGGTCGTCCATCGCACAGACCGAGACCGACAGCCCCTCGCGCTCGAGCTGCGCGAGCCGGCGCGTCATGCCGGGGCCGGCCGCATAGTGATAGACGACGTTCATGGTCGGCGGTGCCGCAACGACCTCGCGGGCCGGATGCAAGCCGGGCGGCGTAGCGGGCCGGCTCCGCGGGCGGCGCAGCGCTCGCTATCATACGCGCACGGTGCCCGAACCCGACCCCGTCATCGTGGAGGCGCTCCGGCGCATGGGCCTCGTTCGAGCGCAGACGCCGCCCCCGATGACGCCGCTCGAAGGCGGAGTCTCCTCGGACATCTGGCGGGTGGATCTGCCCGCGGGTCCGGTCTGCGTGAAGCGGGCGCTTCCCAGACTGAAGGTCGCGGCGGTCTGGGAGGCGCCGGTCGAGCGGAACCGCTACGAGTGGAAGTGGATGCGCGAGGCCGGACGGATCGTACCGTCGAGCGTGCCGCCGCTCGTCGCGCACGACGTCGAGGCTGGCTGCTTCGCGATGGGCTTCCTGGACCCGGCGGCCCATCCACTCTGGAAGGCGCAGCTCCGGGACGGCATCGCCGACGAGACGACCGCGCGAGCGGTCGGTGAGCGTCTGGCCGCGATCCACCGAGGCACCGCCGGACGCGCGGACGTGCAGGCCCGCTTCTCCACCGACGACATCTTCCACGCGATCCGCCTGGAGCCGTACCTGGTCGCCACGGCGGCGCGGCATCCTGACCTCGCGGCCCCGCTGGAGGCCGTCGTCTCGCGCACGGCGAATACGAAGCATGCGCTCGTGCACGGCGACGTCAGCCCGAAGAACATCCTGATCGGTCCGGACGGTCCGATCTTCCTGGACGCCGAATGCGCGTGGTACGGGGATCCCGCCTTCGACCTGGCGTTCTGCCTGAACCACCTGCTGCTCAAGTGCCTCTGGACGCCGGCGGCGACGGCCGCGTTCCTGCGCTCGTTCGACACGCTGGCGGAGACGTACCTCGCGGGGGTCGAGTGGGAGGCGCGCGCGGCGATCGAGGAGCGGGCGGCGCATCTGCTGCCCGGGCTGTTCCTCGCCCGCGTCGACGGCAAGTCGCCCGTCGAGTACGTCACCGCGGAGGCGGACCGGGAACGGGTGCGGCGGACCGCGCGGCCCTTGATCCTGAAGCCGCCGGCAAGCCTGGCCGGGGTGCGGGAGGCCTGGGCCGAGGCGCTTACCCGGCCGCTGCAATGGAGCCAATCGACCCGACGGCGCCGCGAGACCCCGCACTCCGGGACGCTGCCCACCAGGGACAGGGCCTGACATGACGAAGGCATCCTCCATGATCGAGCGGGTGTCGGCGCGCCGCGTATGGGACTCGCGCGGGCGCCCGACGGTCGAGGCGGAGGTCCGTCTCGCGGGCGGCGCCGTCGGGCGCGCCAGCGCCCCGGCGGGGGCCTCGACCGGCAGCGGCGAGGCGGTCGATCTGCGGGACGGCGGACCACGCCTGGGCGGGCACGACGTGACGGCCGCCGTGCGCAACGTCGACGGGGAGATCGCCCGGGCGCTGCGCGGGCGCGACGCGACCGATCAGGCCGCCCTCGATCGGGCGCTCGTCGACCTCGACGGCACGGCGAACCGCGGCCGGCTCGGCGGCAACGCCCTCATCGCGGTCTCGATGGCGGCGCTGCACGCCGCCGCCGGCGCGGCGGGCCGGCCGTTGTGGCGCCACCTCCTCGGCGGCGAACCCGCCCTGCTGCCGCTGCCCGAGATCCAGATCTTCGGCGGCGGCGCCCACGCCGGGCGGCGGGTCGACATCCAGGACTTCATGGTGATGCCGGTCGGGGCGTCGACCTTCGCGGAGGCGCTCGACTGGACGGCGGAGGTGTACCTGGCCGCCGGCGCCCGGATGGCGCAGGCCGGGCGGCTGCAGGGCGTTGCCGACGAGGGCGGGTACTGGCCGGCGTTCGACACGAACGAGGAGGCGCTGGAGTTCCTGGTCCGCGCCATCGAGGACGCCGGCCGCACACCCGGCGACGACCTCGCCATCTCGCTCGACGTCGCCGCCTCGGAGTTCCACGAGGCGGGGCGGTACCGACTCGGCCTCGACGGGCGCAGCGTCGACAGCGATGGGCTGATCGAGCTCCTGGTCGGATGGATCGACCGGTATCCGATCGCGTCGATCGAGGACCCGGTGGCAGAGGACGACGACGCCGGCATGCGGCGCTTCACGGCGGCGGCGGGCCGCCGCGTGCAGATCGTCGGCGACGACTACCTCGTCACCAGCGCCGCACGGGTCGAGCAGGCGGCCGGGGACCAAGCCTGCAACGCGCTGCTCGTCAAGCCGAACCAGGCCGGGACCGTCACCGAGACGCGGGCTGCGCTCGATGCGGCGCGCGCCGCCGGCTTCGCCACCATCGTCTCCGCCCGCTCCGGCGAGACCGAGGACGTGACCATCGCGCATCTCGCCGTCGGCTGGAGCGCCGGGCAGCTCAAGGTCGGATCGTTCGCGCGGTCCGAGCGCATGGCCAAGTGGAACGAGGTGCTGCGGATCGAAGAGGCGCTGGGCGACGAAGCCAGGTTCGCCGGGGCCGGCGCGCTCGCGCCTCGTCGTTCGCGCTCGACTGGGCTCCCGGAGGAGTGACAGAATCAGCGGGTTTGCAGCACCGTGCAAGGTGCATCCGTGAACGACAGAAAGTGAGGCGACAGCGATGAGAGTAACCAGCTTTGCGGCGATTGGCCTGGCCGCGGCGATCGGCCTCGGCGCACCCGTGGCGGCGAACGCGCAGACCGACGACGCCGCGGCGGCGTTCGTGCGGGTGGCCACCAGCTACAGCCTGACCCCGAACATCACCTACCAGCGCGCCGGCGGGCAGGACCTGACGCTCGACGTCTACCGGTCCCGCGCGGCGTCCGAACCGGCCCCGACCCTCATCTACATCCACGGCGGCGGCTGGACCAACGGCAGCCGGCAGTCTTCCGCGTTGACCGTCCTCCCCTGGCTGGAGATGGGCTGGAACGTGGTCAACGTCTCCTATCGGCTGGCGGGCACGGCCCACGCACCGGCCGCGGTCGAGGACTGCCGTTGCGCGCTGCGCTGGGTCTACCGCAACGCCGAGCAGTACAACTTCGACCTCGACCGGATCGTGGTGACCGGCAACTCCGCCGGCGGACACCTGTCGCTGACCACCGGCATGCTCCCGGCCTCGGCCGGCCTGGACCGACAGTGCCCCGGCGACCGGAACCGGATGTGGCCGATCGGTCCGCCGTCGACCGCGCCGCTCGAGGTGGCCGCCATCATCAACTGGTACGGCATCACCGACGTCTACGATCTGGCCCATCGGACACCGGGTACCTCCGGAAACTTCACCGAGGCCTGGCTGGGAAGCCGCAGCGACCGCGACGACGTCGCGCGCCGCGTTTCGCCCACCAACTACGTGAACGGCGACACGCCGCCAATCCTGACCATCCACGGCGACGCGGACTCGATCGTGCCCTACGACCACGCGACGCGCCTGCACGAGCTGCTGGACGAATGGGGCGTGCCGAACCAGCTCATCACCATCGAGGGCGGCGGGCACGGCGGGTTCAGCCCCGAGGATAACCAGCACATCTACGCGGCGATCCGCGCGTTCCTGGGCGAGCACGGACTCGGAGCGCAGCCGTCGAACGACTGACCGAAGGGCGGCAAGCGGTCGGCTATCGACCGCGACCCGCGATGATTCACCGGGCACGCCTGCCCGCGCCGCAACGCCGGGTCCATGGTTTCGGACCCGCGCGTTGCTTCGTCTACCTGACCCGCACCGAGGACTGCGGGTTCAGCCCAGCGGCGGATGCTGCAGGTGGTGGTCGGTGGCCGACTGCCAGGCGTGCGCCAGCCGCAGCAGCTCCGCCTCGCCGAACAGCTTGCCGGTGAAGCGCAGGCTGGTCGGCGAGCCCTCGAAGAAGCCGCCGGGCATGCTGATCTCCGGGTGTCCCGTGAAGTTGGTCAGGCCCAGGTCGCTGCCGACGAACAGGTCGAGGTCGCCGAGCGCCTCGTGGACCTGCTCAATGATCTGCATCCGCAAGCGGTTGGCCTGCAGGTAGTCGATAGCCGAAACGAAGCGGGAGGCGCGGAAGCTGTCGGGCCAGCGGCTCTCTTCCGGCGCCGCGCGCATGCTGTCGAGCTCGCCGTTGACCGTGGCCACGTCGAACCCGGCCGCCGCCTCGGTGCCCACGATGAAACCGAGCGCGCCGCCCGGCACGTCCGGCAGGTCGAACGGCGCCAGGGTCACGCCCAGGCCGCGCAGCGTGTCGAGGGCGGCCCGGTTGTTCGCCATCGTCTGCCGGTCCCGCGCCGCCCGCTGGGGGTTCTGCGGATCCTCCTCGACGGCGTCCTCGTCGAAGCTCGACCGCAGATAGCCCACCCGGAGACCGGCGAGATCGGCCTCCGCGTCCCAGTTGAACGGCACGTCGAGCACGGTGTTGTCGCGCCCGTCGGGGCCGCGGATGGCGTCGAAGACGAGCGCGCAGTCCTCGGCGGAGCGGCACATGGGGCCGATCTTGTCCAGCGTCCAGGCCAGCGCCATCGCCCCGTAGCGGCTCACCCGCCCGAACGTCGGGCGCAGGCCGGTGACCCCGTTGCGCGTCGACGGCGAGATGATCGAGCCGCGCGTCTCGGTCCCGATCGCGAACCCGACCAGCCCCGCCGCGGTCGCCGCCCCCGAGCCGGCCGACGATCCGCTCGCTCCCTGCTCGGTGTTCCACGGGTTGCGCGTCCGGCCGCCGAACCAGCGATCGCCGGAGGCCAGGGCGCCCATCGAGAGCTTGGCGACCAGAATGGCGCCCGCCTCGGTCAGCCGCGTACATACCGTCGCGTCCGTGTCGATCGTCTGCCGCCGATAGGGAGACGCGCCCCACGTCGTGCGGGTGCCACGCACCGCGAGCAGGTCCTTGGCGCCCCACGGAATCCCGTGCAGCGGCCCGCGGTAGATGCCCGCAGCGATCTCCTCGTCGGCCTGCCGCGCCTGCCGGCGGGCAATCTCCTCCGTGTAGCTGACGACGCAGTGCAGCGTCGGGTCGTACCGCCGCAGCCGCGCGAGATAAAGCTCGGTCAGCTCGGACGGCTTGACCTGGCGGGTCTCGACGAGCTTCGCCAGGTGCGTGACCGGCAGATACGCCAGCTCCTCGTCGCTGGAGGGCATCGTCACCGTGATCTCCGCGCGACGCATCGACCGGCGCTCGGTCGGCAACGTCATTCCGGGCGGCACCGGATTGAACACGATCGCCGGCTGCACGGAGTTTCCCAGGTTGGCTGCGCGCAGCGTCTCGACGTCGGGCCGGCCGCCCGGCCGATTCAACCGAGCCGCGATGCGCCCCAGCTCCTCCTCGGTGAAATCCAGCCCGGCGATGCGCTGCGCCGCCCCGAGCATCTCGACCGTGACCTCGTCGGCTTCCTGCGCCACCGCCACGAGAGCGCCGGGCAGCAGGGTCGAGGTCACGCCGGCCGCCGACAGGCCGGTGATGAAACGCCGCCGGTTCACCGCGAGCTTCTGTTCATCCATGGTGGTGCTCAAACCTCTGTGGTGATCAATCCTATATGAGAGAGGACATGACGATTCTCCGCTGCAGCAGCCGCTTCACCGCGAGAGCCGCCGGCATTCGCCTTCAGCCTGACCGAGCCGCCCTGGAACCCGGCTACCAGGCGGCAACGCGAGAGTCGTGGCGTGCCGACCTCGCGGACACGCGGGACGCAATCGAAACCGAGGATTGGCCCGCGTGACGAAGGCGGAAGCTGATACCGTAGGCACCTGTCTCCGCGTCGGACGCCGGGAATCGCGCGTTCTGGAGGTGTCGAGATGGCACGCTCCTTCCTCTTCTGCGCAACCATCCTGCTCCTTCTGGGGATCGCGGCACCGGCCGTTCAGGCGCAGTCCTCCGCCGATTTCGCCCCGGTCACCGACGCGATGCTCCGGGAGCCGGCGCCGGCCGACTGGCTGATGTGGCGACGTACGCTCGACGGCTGGGGCTACAGCCCGCTGGACGGGATCACCCGCGACAACGTCGCCGAGCTGCGCATGGTCTGGTCGCGCGGCATGGGGCCGGGCAGCCAGCAGGCGACGCCGCTCGCCTACGGCGGGGTGCTGTACGTGCCCAACCCGCGCGACGTCATCCAGGCGATCGATGCGGCGACCGGAGACCTCATCTGGGAGTACCGCCGCGATCTGCCGGAGGACACCGCCACCCGGGGGCTCGCGACCACGAACCGCAACCTCGCCATCCACGAGGATCGCATCATCGACACCAGCGCGGACGGCTACGTCTTCGCCCTCGACGCGGCGACCGGACGGCAGGTGTGGGAGACGCGGATCCTCGACTACGAGACGCACCCCGCGCTGCAGAGCTCCGGGCCCATCATCGCCGACGGGAAGGTGATCTCCGGCCGGAGCTGCTCCACGCGCGGCGGACCCGACGCCTGCGTCATCGTCGCCCACGACGCCGTCACCGGCGAGGAGCTGTGGCGACGGCGGACGATTCCCGCGCCCGGCGAGCCGGGGGACGAGACCTGGGGCGACGTACCGTTCGAGGAGCGCAAGCACGTCGGCGCCTGGATGGTCCCGAGCTACGATCCCGAGCTGAACCTGGTCTACATCGGCACATCGGTCACCTCGCCGGCGCCGAAGTTCATGCTCGGCGGGGCCGACCTGGCGCACCTGTACCACAATTCCACCCTGGCCCTGGACGCCGACACGGGCGCGATAGTCTGGTACTACCAGCATCTGAACGACCACTGGGACCTCGATCATCCTTTCGAGCGGCTGCTCGTCGACACCGCCGTCGCGCCGGACCCGGAGGCGGTCGCCTGGATCAACCCGCGTCTCGAGCGCGGCGCGGTGCGCAAGGTGCTGACCGGCATCCCCGGCAAGACCGGCCTGGTCTACACCCTCGATCGCGAGACCGGCGAGTTCCTCTGGGCGACCCCGACCGTCACCCAGAACGTCATCAGCGACATCGACGGCGCCACCGGCGCGGTGACCGAGAACGGCGAGGTGGTGTTCAGCGCGCTGGGCCAGGAAGTGCTGGCCTGCCCCACCCTCATCGGCGGCAAGGACTGGGAGGCCGGCGCCTACAGTCCGCTGACCAACGCTATGTACATGCCGCTACGCAACAGTTGTGCGCGCATGCTGGCGACGCTGGAGGGAAACCTGCGGGGCTACGCGCTCGGCGTCCGTCACCAGCTTGCGCCGGGCACCGACCAGTTGGGCGCCGTGCACGCGATCTCGGCCGAGACCGGCCGGACGCTCTGGATCCACGAGCAGCGGGCCGCCACCATGTCGCTCGTCGCGACCGGCGGCGACGTCAACGGCCGCTTCCGGGCCCTCGACCAGGAGACCGGCGACGTGCTGTGGGAGATCAACCTCGGCTCGCCCGTGACCGGCTTCCCCATCACCTACGCGGTCGACGGCCGGCAGTACGTCGCGGTGAGCACCGGCTCGGCCGCGACCGCCTCCGGCTTCATCGGGCTGACGCGGGAGCTGCGTCCGAGCGCGGGCAACACGTTCTTCGTGTTCGCGCTGCCGGACGGGAACTGAGGCCGAGAGGCCGCGGCAGAATCAGCGCTCGACGGGTCTGGCGAAGGGTGCCGCCGCGGCTACCGCAACCACTCCATTGCCCACTCTACCCGCGGAAGCCGATGTTGCTGAAACGATGCCGTGGCCATGTGCATACTATGGCCACGCTTTCGCGCAAATGTACATCACGCAGTGCAGAGGGTGGGATCAGCGCTCCGCACCCGTCGCTGATCGAACCTGGCGACAAGGGGCTCGTCCAACAGACCCGGGAAACAGAACAGGCCGTGGTAGCATGTGATGCGTCAGGCACTGGTTCCTGTTGTGGCTGACACGTTGTCCGTGCGGCCGAACGAGGAGAATAGGAGATGTTCAACAGGATCACACTCGTTCCCGCTGCCGGCACCTCGAGCACGCTGCCAACAACGTCGCGTCGGGCCTTTGGACGACGTTTCGGCCTATCGGCCGCCGGACTGGCCTTGGCGGGATGCTCCGCGTCCGAGCCCCCGGCCGACCCGGCGCTCGCCGAGGCGGCCGTCGACCAGGGGTTCGTGCCGGCCCAGGATGCGGCGTCACAGGCTGCCGTCACTCCTGACGCGGCCCTCACGCTTCTTGCCGACGGCAACGCGAGATTCGTCGCCGGGACTCCTGTCCGCCGCGACTACAGCGATCAGATTCGAGCGACCGCCGCCGGGCAGTACCCGTTCGCTGTCGTGCTCGGGTGCATCGATTCTCGAGTCCCCATCGAGACGGTCTTCGATCAGGGGATCGGGGACATCTTTGCGGCCAGGATCGCCGGCAACATCGTGAACACCGAACTGCTCGGCAGCATGGAATTCGCCTGTCGACTCGC
>JAGWAH010000001.1:14217-15766 GCA_021296515.1 Acidobacteriota bacterium
AAGCGATCGAAGGCGAGCGCGACGTCGACAACGCCGACTACGTCGACGGGGTTGCCGAAGAGAACGTGCGCATGGTGATCGCGGAGATTCGCCGAGAAAGCTCCGTACTGGCCACGATGGAGCAGGAACGAGAGATCCGCATCGTGGGCGGGATGTATGACGTCTCCACCGGCGTCGTGCGCTTCATCTGACCCCATGCCGCGCGCTTCGATCGGCGCCCTCGTTCTCGCCGGCGCGATGCTGTTGCCCGCTACGGCCCCGGCGCAGACACCGGTCGATTGGGACCAGCTCGGCGCCTGGTACATGCTGTTCTGGTCGACTCGCTTCGACGACACGCCGCCGGTGGGATTGCAGGGCGACGTGCAGCACCGCAACTGGAATATGGGAACCGACCTGGAGCAGTTGCTGATCCGGGGTGGCCTGACCTACGCCGTGCCCGAATCCCCCGTGCTGGTAACTGGTGGTGCGGCGCACATCACGAGCGGCGCCTTCGGCGACAGCGACGTGAACAGCGCAGAGCGACGCCTGTATCAGGAGGCGTTGCTCAACCAGTCTGTGGGACGGGTCGTTTCTCTGCGCCACCGCTACCGGTACGAACAGCGTTGGGTCGACGGCCAGGACTTTCGGACACGGTTTCGCTATGCCCTGTTCGGCAATATCGCGCTGAATGGACGAGGGACCGGAAACAGGTCCATTTACCTGGCGCTGTACAACGAAGTCTTCATGAACGGGGAACTCGAAATCGGGCGAGCCAGGACCGTAGAGCGCTTCGACCGCAACCGGTTCTACACCGCACTTGGCTTCGGAGTCGGCGATCGGTCCCAAGTCCAGGCCGGCTACATGATCCAGACGGTACCAGGTGGCTCGAAGGGGCAGCTTCAGATCAGTCTCCACACATCCTTCTGAATTTGCTGCAGCCTCGACGTACGCGGCCTCGCCACCTTGTCGGGTGCCAACGCTACTACCTCGACGCCACCGAAGGAGCACGCCATGTCCCGAGTACAGCTTGCGCTCAACGTGACCGACCTCGACAAGGCGATCGCGTTCTACACCCGCCTGTTCGACACCGCCCCCGCGAAGGTGAAGCCTGGCTACGCGAACTTCGCGATTGCCGATCCGCCCCTGAAGCTGGTGCTCTTCGAGAGCCGGGAGGGAGCGACGCTCAACCACCTGGGCGTCGAGGTGGAGACAGCCGAGGAGGTTGCGTCGGCGGAACGGCGCCTGCGCGGGGCCGGACTCGAGACGACCGGCGTCGAGGACACCGTCTGCTGCTACGCAGAGAAGACGGAGACGTGGATGGCCGACCCCGACGGAGCCCGCTGGGAGTGGTACGTCAAGTCGGGAGACGCGGGCCAACTGCACAAGACGGCCGCCGGCAACCAATCGTCCGACGTAACCGACGCGAGCGCACCCGCAAGCTGCTGCTCGTGAGCCCCTCGCCCGGGCCAGGGAGGTATCGAGATGCCGTACCTGTCCCCGGCCGCACGGTTCGCGCTGGCCGGCGCCATCGCCCTGCCGGTCGGCCATCGACGCGGCGACCCGCGATCTC
>JAGWAH010000001.1:16023-16371 GCA_021296515.1 Acidobacteriota bacterium
GCGCGCCGGCGTACGCCTCCACCGGGGGACAGGCGCACATCAGGTTCCGGTCCCCGTGCGCGTCGTCGATGCGGCCGACGGCCGGCCACACCTTGTTCTCGGCGACGAACGGCCTCGGAAACGCCGCCGCCTGCCGGCTGTAGGGGTGGGTCCAGGGATCTCCGGCTACCTCCGCCGCGGTGTGCGGCGCGTTCTTCAGGACGTTGTCGACGGGGTCGGCCCGCCCGGTCGCGACGTCGTCCATCTCCTCGCGGATCGCCAGCATCGCGTCGCAGAAGCGATCCAGCTCCTCCAGCGGCTCGCTCTCGGTCGGCTCGACCATCAGCGTGCCCGGAACCGGGAACGACA
>JAGWAH010000001.1:16519-19124 GCA_021296515.1 Acidobacteriota bacterium
GTAGTTGGCGCTGAGGATGGCGTGCTCGGTGGCCGCGGTCACGCCGCGGGCGCCCAGCAGGCGGATGTAGGCGTAGGAGATGAGCAGGATGCTCGCGCTGCCCCAGGGCGCGGCGGAGATCGGCGCGATGGCGGCATCGGGGCCTGAATCGGAACCCGGCTCCCCGAGGGGATGCCGCGGAAGATGCGGCGCCAGATGCGCCGCCACGGCGATGGGTCCCATGCCGGGCCCTCCCCCGCCGTGGGGAATCGCGAAGGTCTTGTGCAGGTTTAGGTGGCAGACGTCGGCCCCGATGCGCGCCGGCGAGGTCAGGCCGACCTGCGCGTTCAGGTTGGCGCCGTCCATGTAGACCTGCCCGCCCTGCTCGTGGATGGCGGCGCACACATCCTGGATCGCGTCCTCGAAGACGCCGTGCGTCGACGGGTAGGTGATCATCAGGGCGCTGAGCCGCGGGCCGTGCTCGGCCGCCTTCGCCCGCAGGTCCGCGAGATCGACGTTGCCGTCGTCGTCGCAGGCCACCACCACCGGCCGCAGGCCGGCCATGGCCGCGCTGGCCGGATTGGTGCCGTGGGCGGAGGCCGGGATCAGGACCACGTCGCGGCCGCCCTCTCCACAAGCCCGGTGGAACGCGCGGATCGCCAGCAGGCCGGCGAACTCGCCCTGGGCGCCCGAGTTGGGCTGCAGCGACACGGCGTCGAAGCCGGTGATGGTGCGCAGCAGCGCTTCGAGCTCCTCGATGATCAGCCGGTAGCCCCCCGCCTGCGCGGGCGGCGCGAAGGGATGGACGTTGCCGAACTCGGGCCAGGTGACCGGCTCCATCTCCGCCGCGGCGTTGAGCTTCATCGTGCACGAGCCGAGGGGAATCATCGACGTGTCGAGCCCGACGTCCTTGCGCTCGAGCCGCTTCAGGTAGCGCATCATCTGCAGCTCGGAGTGATGGCGGTTGAAGACGGGGTGCGTCAGGAACGGCGAGGTCCTCCTCAGCGCGGCGGGCCAGGACGGGGCCGGGAGCGGATCGTCCGCCGCGGGGCCGGGGCTCGCCGGGGGGGCGGGGTCTGCCGGGGCCGCGTGCGACGAGGCCGGGACGGCGGCCGGACCGGGCGAGCCGGCGGTGCGCGCGAAGACTTCGACGATGTCCTCCACGTCCGCGAGGCTCGCCGTCTCGTCGAGGGCGATGCCGACGTCGCCGTCCGGGTGATAGCGGAAGTTGATGCGCGCGGTCTCCGCCGCGGATCGCACCGCGGCCGCGCCGCCGGCTCTGCCCGGGTCGACGCGCAGGGTGTCGAAGAACGCGTCATGGCGCAGGAGAAAGCCGAGCGCCTGGAGCCGGTCGGCCAGCCGCCGGGCCAGCCCGTGCACGCGCAGGGCGATCTCGCGGAGCCCGGCCGGGCCGTGGTACGCGGCGTACATGCCCGCGACGTTGGCCAGCAGCGCCTGCGCGGTGCAGATGTTCGACGTGGCGCGCTCGCGGCGGATGTGCTGCTCGCGGGTCTGCAGCGCCATCCGGTAGGCGGGCCGGCCGTGCGCGTCGACCGAGACGCCGATCACGCGCCCCGGCATCTGGCGCGCGTGCGCGCGGCGGGCGGCGAAGAACGCGGCGTGCGGCCCGCCGTAGCCGAGCGGCACGCCGAAGCGCTGCGCGTTGCCGACCACCACGTCGGCGTCCATCTCGCCGGGCGGGGTCAGCAGCGTCAGGGCGAGCAGGTCGGAGGCGACCACGACCAGTGCGCCGGCCGCGTGCGCCCAGGCGGTCACCGGCGCCAGGTCGTGCAGGCGGCCGGAGACGTCCGGCGACTGCGCCAGCACTCCGAACACGTCGTCCAGGCTGTCCCCCTTCCGCGCCGCGGCCCCGACGTCGGTCACGTCGACCCGGATGCCCAGCGGCTCGGCGCGCCCCCGCACCACGGCCATCGTCTGGGGAAAGCAGTCCGACGAGACGAGAAAGCGCCGCGCGTCGGGGCGCTGCCGGGCCTGCAGCCGGAACAGCATCGTCATCGCCTCGGCCGCCGCGGTGGCCTCGTCGAGCAGCGACGCGTTGGCGATCTCCATCCCCGTCAGGTCCGCGACGGCGGTCTGGAAGTTCAGCAGCGCCTCCAGCCGGCCCTGCGCGACCTCGGCCTGGTACGGCGTGTAGGGGGTGTACCAGCCGGGGTTCTCGAGCAGGTTGCGCAGGATGACGGGCGGCGTCGCGCACCCGTAGTAGCCGAGACCGATGAACGACCGCCACGCCTCGTTGCGGGCGGCAAGCGCCCGCATCCGCGCCAGGAAGGCCGCCTCGGACTCGGCGGCGGGCAGGTCGAGCGGCGCGGGCAGGCGAATGCCCGCGGGAATCGCCTCGTCCATCAGGGCGTCGAGCGACGGCGCCCCGACGACGTCGAGCATCTGGGGGAGATCGGCCGCGCGCGGTCCGATGTGGCGGTTCGCGAAACCGGTCGTCGCCTCGGCCATGCGGAGATCAGCCGGCTCCGCCGACCAGGGCGCCGTAGGCCGCCGCATCCAGAAGCGCGCCGGCCTCGCCGGGATCGTCGAGGGCCAGCACGATCATCCAGGCCGCGTGCGGATCCCGGTTCACCGCCTCCGGGTGCTCGGCCAGCGACCGGTTGAC